>DAOUWN010000260.1 GCA_030667105.1 Deltaproteobacteria bacterium | reverse complement strand
TTGGAACACTCTCCGCAGCCAATGCAACGCTCGGGGTCCACCATTGTGGGCTTCTGGCGAACGGTAACCAGGAATTTTCCAGGCTCTCCTTCCATTGCCGTCAGTTCTGTTGAGAGCAGGATATCGATGTTCTCGTGAAAAAGGCCCTTACGGAGGCAATATTGGGAGGATCTATCGCGCTCCACCAAGGGAAGCATCTTGCACATCCCGCAATGGTCGCTTGGAAACTGGTGATCCAACTGGGTCAGGGTACCGCCCAGGTTCGGGGCCTTGTCAATGAGTGTAATGTGGTAGCCTACCTCTGCCAGGTCAAGGGCTGAACGGATGCCGCTGATCCCGGCCCCCACGACTAATGCTGAACCAATCTTTTTCTTCATAGCAAACAAACCTCGCACTAGATTCAAACTAGTCTCTGAACGAAAATTTGATTGTCATTTCGACCGGAGGGAAAAATCTGTAAGTTCCATATTTTCACGTCAGGACAGATTTCTCGCTACGCTCGAAATGACAGGAATGGATAGTTATCGTTCAGGTGCTGACTATTCCTTACCACCAGTGAGATCCAGAAACTCCCCTTCGCGAAAGATCGCCATGGGCGGCTCATCTTCCACACTGCGCCCAGGCTCGTAGTCAAAGGCTTTTTGGGTGTGACTCGAAACAGTTCGGAAAAGCTCCATCACCGGAATATTATTGGGACATGCATTGGAACACTGGCCACAACCGATACAGGCCAGGCTCATGTGGTCCAAACGGGTAATATGGAAAAAGACCGTGTCGGTAGGCATCTTGATGATGCCTTTCCGCTTGGCCCAGCGGAGATACTGTGAGGACTCATGGTCAAAAACGTCGGTGACAAAAACGCATTCCTTGCAATAGCAAACAGGACACGCCACCCGGCAGTTGTAACAGTTGACGCAGTTGGCCAAATAGGTCGTCAGTTTCTCTATGCTGTTGGTAGCCTCGGATGTATCGGCAAACATCTGATCACGGTACGCAACGCGCTCGGCTATCAGGCTCTCAATCCCCTTTTTGCGTCCATCCGTCTCCTCGGCTCCCGGCAGTTTCAGCTTGTCCAGCAGGGCCTCGCCCTTGGGCGTATTCGCCTTGACCAGCAAATGATTATCGATGTCCACACCCACCAGGCCGATGAGCACATCCGCATTCTCCGGAATAGGATATTCGCACGCCTTGCATGCTGAGGTGACGTCAAAATCCTCGACGGCCGTACCTTTGCCCGCAAGGGCATTCCGGCAAAACCGGAGCGAACCCTCAGTGCCGCCCTCGGCGGCAAAACGGGAGTAATCGATATTGTTGTAAGCCCCCAGGCAGTCTATGCCCAGCAGCACTACTTCCTCCATGCGGCCTTGTTTGAGTTTAACCAACTCAACAAAGGCCCTGATCTCGCAGGGCCTGAGAACCACGGCCAAACTCCCACCCGTCAGGTCTCTGGTTAGTCTGGAGACTACCTTGGCAGCGTTAAACGGGAAGACCGGCGCCAAGGGATCAACGCCGTCGATCTTCTCCGGGTCGGTCACCAGTGTGGGCATCACCACGTCTCTCATGGGAAGATGCTGGGGCACCAGGAGTCCGTTTATCTCTCCTTCTTGCAGAAGTGTCTTGAAAAACCCTTGTAACGAGTTGAGCGGGTTCTGGTCTTTTACCTGAATCTTCGCTATCTTAGCCATTTTTTCTCTCCAACCAGGTCAGAATTCTGTATAATGGTTACAGTACCATCTGTTGCTTCACATCACTTGGGCCCAGGGCCTTGAGGTCGGCCACCATCTTTTGGATGGTCTCGGCAAACTCAATGCCGTCACTGGCGCCTATCCAGGTCAACTTCACCCGCTTTTCGTCAAAGCCGAACATGGGCAGAAGCTCCTTTAAAAGCTTCATGCGCCTGCGGGCCTTGAGATTGCCGTTGATGTAGTGGCAATCGCCTATATGACATCCGCTGATGAGCACAGCGTCTGCCCCCTCAAGCAAGGCCTTGATAACGTATTTGGGATCTACCATCCCTGTGCACATCACCCGGATCAATCGTACATTGGGGGGATACGACAATCTTGAGGTCCCTGCCAGGTCTGCTGCTGTGTAAGTGCACCAGTTGCACACAAAGGCAATTATTACCGGTTCGTGCTTTTCCATGCTATTCCTCCAAGATACTTCTGGGTTTCAATTTGGGATTTCATTCACATTCCCACAGCGCTCAGCGAATCCATGATGCCCTCAAGTTCTGCAAAAATCTGCTTCTCGTTGAAGTGTTTAACCTGCGCAGCGCCGCTCGGGCAGAATCCAGCACAGCTACCGCAACCCTTACAAAGAGCCTCATTTACCACCGACACGCGTCTTCGTTGATCAAATTCGATCGCCGAGTAGGGACACAACCCGATGCAAGTCTGACAACCAGCACATATGCTGGGATCTATCCAGGATATGGTGGAGGGAATTTCCACTCTTCCCAGGGTCGCCAGAGAAAGGGCTTTAACGGCAGCTCCCGATGCCTGGGCCACAGCGTCAGGGATGTCTTTGGGCCCCTGGCAAGCGCCAGCCAGAAAGACCCCGTCCGTAGCAGTATTAAGCGGACCAAGCTTGGGATGTTCTTCAAGGAAAAATCCGTCTCTTCCTTGGCTGACCCCAAAAATCCTCCCCACGTCAAGGGCATCTGAGCGGGCTTCCATAGCCACACACAGGACCACCATATCCACCGGCACTCGTATTTGCCTGCCCAGAAGAGTATCCTCGCCGATGGCAATTAGCTTGCCTTTCTCTTCTGGTTTGATGGCCTGATCAGTAACTTCGGCCACTTTGCCCCTGATGAAGACGGTTCCTTCTTCCTGGCACCTCCGGTAAAACTCCTCGTAGCCTTTGCCGAAGCAACGCATATCAATGTAGAAATCATAGACCGCTGTGTCATGTCCAACCTTTTCCTTTATAAGGTGCGTGTACTTGATGGCATACATGCAGCAGACCCGTGAACAGTATTCATGATAGTTAGTGTCCCTGCTGCCGATGCAGTGTAGAAGGGCCACACTCTTGGGCGGTATTGTTAGTTCTCCTTTTTCGTCTCTTATGAAAATTTTGCCGCCAGTGGGCCCCGTGGCGTTGCTGAGGCGTTCAAACTCAAGGCTGGTAAAGACATTCGGGTAAGTACCGTACCCAAACTGCTTCATTGGGGTGGGGTCCAGCACGTCGTATCCCGTTGCCAGGATGATGCTGCCCACCTTCACCTCTATAACCTCTTCTTTCATGTTGTGGTCTATGGCCTTAGCCTCGCAGGCCCGCACGCACTCCATGCACTCGCAGCAGATGCCGCAGTTGAGGCAACGCAGCGCCTCTCGCTGTGCCTCCTCTTCTGAAAAGCCAAGGTCTGCCTCAACGAAGGAAGACGCCCGTTCCACAGGATCCCGATGCCTCGACTGCGCCCGGGCTTCCGGGGAAAGGCCTTCCGGAATCTCCTTCCAATCCTGGCCAGGGAGTTCCTGAGACGCCAACCGCTCTGGATAGAAGTCCAGATCCTCGCCTTTGATGTAGCGATCAATAGCCTCAACTGCCTTATGGCCGGCTGCCA
>DAOUWN010000024.1 GCA_030667105.1 Deltaproteobacteria bacterium | reverse complement strand
TTTTTCCCGGGCCGCAGGCGGTCCTTTGTAACGCCATTTCCGCCCAGACACAGGAGGTTTCTTGTGGTGGCAGCCATATCCATAAAAGGGATAGATGAGGCAATATCAAACCTCAACTATCAAAATCCCCAGGCATTAAAGTACAAACTTGTTCATGTCGTACGGGATTTTTATGAAGATGAGAGTTCTGTTAAGTCCCTTCAAAAGATTAACGCTGAAGAGCTTATCAGGGCCATTTGGGATACGGACGACGACTCTGACATAATAAAAGGCAAACGGAAAAATCTCAGTAGCACTAAATCGTCCGTCAACAGCGACTTGAGAAGGCTCTACAGGGAGGGGAAAAACCCTGAAGGGGTAATCATCGGACGGGACAACCTATTTGTGATGTCCGATGAGGCGAAAGACAAGATTCTTTCGACCGTTGGCGCTGGCGCCGCAGAGGGCGAAGCTGATTCTATGCGGCAAATAGCCGAATCATTGAGCGTCATTAAGGAAGTATTATCAAAGAGGGAGTCTTTGGCTGATGCAAAGAGTCCCGATGGCATGGCCACGCTGGAAGACCTGCGCAACACCATACAGAGGCTGACGGAAAAAATTGGTATAGGTGGACAGGAGAGAGGCCTGCCAGAGGTCACTGAAGCGAAAGAAGCTCCTGAAGAGATCATTGAAGATAATAGGGAGACACCAGACGCTGCTGACATTGTGGAGGAAGCCTTAGCTGAGGAGGAAGAACTTGATGAAGCTGAAGACATAGAAAAGCTTGAGGATGACGAGGTGGAAGAAGTCCTCGAAGAGATTGACGAAGATGATGCTCCTGAGGAGCCTGATCCGGATGAGGACGTGGAAGAGGGTGAATGGGCAGGGAAACCAGACGTTGACGGCTACGGACTCGGTAAGGGCGAGGGCGGAACAGGCGCGAAGAGTTACGGACCCGGTAAGGGCGAGGGTGGAACAGGCCAGAAGAGTTACGGACCCGGTAAGGGGGAGGGTGAGCCGGGCGGCAAAGATGGTATTGCGGCTGAAAGGACTTCATTGGCTGAACATGGTCTTGAGGAAGTCGGGGTAGCAGAGGACCTCGATGACGCTGAGGCCCAGGAAGAGGTTGAGCTTGACGAGGACGCAGAAGAGATTGATGAAAATGAAATCGAAGATATTCTCGAAGAAATTGACATAGCTGATGTCCCCGAAGAAGTTGAGGCGGAAGAAGATCTCGACGATGCTGAAATTGAAGATGGATTTGAGGGAGTTGAAGTCGACGAGGTCCCCGAGGAGACCGAAGAGGTCGAAGAGATTGAGACCGACGATGATCTTGAAGAGATTGAGATAGTTGAGGAGCCAGAGGAAGCAGGCCTTCCCGCCGGAAATCTGGGGGAGGACGATTCGGGTGGCGGAGACGATGACGAAACCGATAAAGACAAGCTGCTAGCCGAAGCCTTTGACGGTTATCTGGGAGCCATGGAGAGGTTCTACAATCAATATATCCTCATCCCGGAAGGAGAATATATCATTGGCAGCAAGGCGCCAAAAGGGGATGAACAACCTGAGCACAAGGTACGACTTGAGCCCTTTTATCTGGGCAAATTCCCTGTCACTAACGCCCTTTTTGAAGTCTTTGTCGAGAAGACCTGGTATGTGACAACCGCAGAAAAGCTGGGCTACGGGACGGTCTACTACGGGCGTTTTTTTGAGGAGGTGGACGAGAGAACCGGTTTGGCTAGATATATCTGTAATGCTACTGTTCGTTCAGGGTCCGTAAAGGGGGCATACTGGTATCAACCATCCGGCCCGGGCAGTACGCTCCATAAGAAGAGGAACCACCCAGTAGTTCAGGTCAGCCTGGAAGATGCCATGGCCTTTGCTGCCTGGACGGGCAAGCGGTTGCCCACGGAAAACGAATGGGAGGCTGCTGCCAGAACTGCGCGCGGACATGTGTTTCCTTGGGGAGACGAGTGGAAGAGTAATGCCTGCAACGTTGAGGAGAACTCTGTGGCTGACGCAACGCCTGTGGATCAATACAAAGACTTGAAGAATGACCTTGGCATCGTCGATACACTGGGAAATGTGCTAGAATGGACCACAGATGCCTACCAGCCGGCCCAAAGCGCCAGGAACAGCCCAAATTGGCGTATCGTCAAAGGTGGAAGCTGGATCTCAGGAAATGACATACGCTTGTTCAGCCGCTTGAAGGTGGACCCCGACGCCCCCTCCAACATACTCGGTTTCAGATGCGTTGCGTATTGAGAGACCCTTTATGGTCCGGTTCTTCGATCGACATTCCTTCAGGAATCCCTTTGCTTTTCTCCCTGGCGATGTTATGGAATTGGGAGCATTGAAAATCAAGAAGACAAGGAAGGTATATGGATCAATGAACGATATCAATGATGATGGCTCGTCAGATACGGGCCGACGGTTGCCGGAAGAGCTGAAGCGGTGCATCGCCTTTCACGGCCATATATGTCCTGGCCTGGTTTATGGCTACATGGTTGCAAAACAGGCCAAAGAACTGCTTGCTCTTCGTCGCTCCAAGGATGAAGAAGTAGTCGTCATCAGCGAAAACGATACGTGCGCTGTTGACGCCTTGCAGGTTTTGCTTGGCACGACAACGGGGAAAGGCAACCTTATCCTGAAGGATTACGGCAAAAACGCCTTTACGGTCCTTAATCGATCTGACAAGCGGGCATTCCGCTTCTCGCGTCAAGGCCCCTATGAGTACGAAGGAGAGCATAAGGAAGAGTTCGACGAGCTTGAAGAGGCCTTTGCTGTCGGCAGAGCAACGGTCAAACAAAGGATGCGGCAAAAATTGCTCAAGGCCCTGGATCTCCTGGCCAAACACTTTGATGCAGTCTTTGAGACAACAAGGCTGGAGTGTCCTGAGCCGCCGTATGCCCCCCTGGCCCCTTCCAAGGCATGCTCCCGATGTGCAGAGATGACCATGGCTACCAGGATGATTGAAGCAAAGGATGGAAGGTTCCTTTGCATTCCATGTGCAGAGGAAGAGGGGCTTATGGGGGAAACTTTGGGGACATCCTAGACTAAGTGGACTTTTCTTTATTACGCTGCCTGCTAAGGGATTTCGCAACTGCAGTGGGTGAAACACCCGGATGACAGCCTGTTTCAGTTAGCGAAAGCCCGCATTTCCTTGCCTACATCTCCAAGAACGTGTAATACAAGCCCTTAACTACTTCCGTCGCGGCCTCAAAATTGAGGGTATCGATGGTGTCTGTCTCCTGGTGGTAATTCTCGTTTCTGAAAAATGATGTATCCGTCACCATGACAGCTCGGTACCCATGATGCCAGAAGGAAGAATTGTCTGAGAGGCCAATGCCTCCTAAGACTTTGGATCTAGGAGTCTCTGTGCTGAATCAGTCTTTCAAAGCACGAAAAGGTCTTATGTTGACATCTCAGCTCGTGCTTTTTACCTTGATCCACTTGATGTGCTTTTGGTTTTTGAACTGGATCACACCGCCATTTTCCGGCGAATAGTAGAAGGAGACTTCGTCGTCTGTTCCCTCCAGACGATGGAAATAGACCGTGTACAGGGTGTTGCTATCCAGGACTGTCTTTTTCACGTTTGAAACAAAATACACATCCACACTTTCTTTGCTCGTGCCAAAGACAACCGTGCCTCTGGACAATTCCAGGGACCGATCTGCATACTTGGGATGTGACGTGGCCCACACGCCAATCAACTCATCCGGGACAAGGGTGGGTCTATCATGCATGAATGCAATCGAGGCCACAAGAACAACCGAGGCCACAAGAACAACGATTCCAATTAAGATCCATTTCAGTTTCATCTGTGTTGTTCCACCATTGTGGGCGTATCCGGCGGCCTCACAAACATTGCTTGGGCCTCCGGCGTCTTTTCTTCCTTTCCCATCACCTCCAGAAACGCCTTCACGATTTCGGGATCGAACTGGCTGCCTGCGCCCTCCCTGATAAACTCAATAGCACGTTTTTTCTCCCATCCGGATCGATACGGACGTTCTGAGACCAGGGCGTCGAAGACATCTGCCACGGCAACAATCCTGGCGCCCAAACATATGGTCTCGCCGGCAAGGCCGTGAGGATAACCCCTGCCACCAAACTGTTCGTGATGCTGCAACACGATGGGAATAATTTCCGCATAGGCACTGATTGGTTCCAGAATGCGCGCACCCGTAGAGGGATGCCTTTTGACGTTTTCATACTCCTCATCAGTCAGTTTTCCAGGCTTGTCGAGGATGGCGGCGGAGACTCCAATCTTCCCAACGTCGTGTAGGAGTGCTGCCCGACGTAGAGTATCCAGCTCTTTTGGGGTGAGTCCGACAGCCGTCCCAATTTCCAAAGTCATATCTGTTACTCGCTCAGAGTGACCGGCTGTCCAGGGCGATTTGGCGTCTACGGCCCTTGCGAGCGCTGTAAGTGTGCCCCAGTTGAGCTGATCTAATTCCTCTATCAGACGGGCATTTGACAGGGCTACAGCCACCTGATCCGCCAATTGCCTCGCTTGGGCTAAGATCTCATGAACTTCGCTCGAGAAAGACATGGTCTCATCCGGACTCCGTGGAGGCGAATCCGTATACCCCAGGGTCATGATTCCGGACAGTCTTTCTTGTAGAAAAATCGGCAAAACCAGAAATGACTTCATGCCATTGTTGGCCAGATGTTCAAGATAGCCAGGAGGGTGCTCGTCTCTTTCGATGATTAGATGTTCACGATTGTCATTAAGCCTCTGTACCTCATCAGGACTAGGCCCTACGGTCTCCCCCCGCTTTTGACTTTCAGTGTCGTCTTCCACATATGTGTGCGCCATACTCGTTTCCTTGGAATCAATGAGGCTCACGCTGACACCGTCACAGGAAAAGACATCGCGCATTCGCGTCAACACTGTCTCCACAATTTTTTCCGTATGCAAAGCCGACAGGATCGCCCTGTCAATCTCCGCAACCGTGGTCAGTGCCTGAAACTGTCTGCCCAACTGTCTAGACATTGTGTTAAAGGATCCTGCAAGTTCCTGAAATTCATCGGCGCTGGTAATCGCTACCCGGGTATCGAAGTCCCCCTTGGCGATCTGAAGAGTTCCCTCCTTCAGCTTTTTGAGTGGCACAAGATTCCTTCGAATTTGGATGACGCTCAGGAACAGCACCACCCACAGGGACATGAGGACCACAAGGGGAAACATCTTCTTGAAATCGGCCATGGGTGCAAGCACATAGGCTTTCGATTGGCTCAGCACCACGGTCCAATTTGGAGCAACAAATTGGGATTTAAGAAAAATCGTCCACCAGCTTGCCACATATTCCTTGCCATCCTGTTCCCACTCAAACCGGCGCGACGCAGAACCATCAATTCTGGCGCCCACCGCAACCGGAAAGGGCGCGTGCGCTGGGAGGGAGCTGGCGAGCACGTTTCTTGATTGGTCCAGAACGCAAAGCTCGGTCATGGGTGGCAACGCGCCTGCACTAAGTAAGCCGACCAGGTAACCTGTGTCGATTTCTCCCATGAAAAATCCCACCTTCGGATCCTGCGGCTTCAACGTCCTCATCATGAATATGCGTGACGGCAAGTCTGAACGCTTCTGGATCGATATAACCGTTTTGCCGGCATTTATCTGTTCCAGTTCTTCCCGGGTTGGCAACGGCGGGTTTTCAATAGCGCCATAGAGAGACATTGGAGGGTCTTGCTCAGTGATAAGCATGATCGCCTTGAAGCGCTTTTCAGTTGGTTGATCAACGGGTTCGACCGACGTTTGCAAGGCGCCTTTCACGCCTGGATCAACGTTGGATGCAACTATACCCATTTCGGTCTGAAGGAATATGAGACGTTCGTAAATGCCCATGCCCACAGCCTTGGCAGCCTGTTGGAGCCGGTTTTGGCTTTGTTCATTGAGCTGTCTTGTCACATGAGTGAAAGACAGAATGGCCAAGGCTCCGATGGGAAGAAGGGCGCAGCAAACAAAGAGCATAAGGATTCGCCCCCCTACCTTGCTTCCAAGAAATGTTGTGTCAAATTTCATGATCTTGAACCGTGTTAGAAGCCCGAGGCCAACCCCACATATCCCCCGTCAGCGGCCCGCACGATGTCGTCCCGGCTGGGCTTGGCCGTGAAAGGTGACACACTTTTTCCATCTTTACCCTTACTATAAAGATCAAAGTCCGAATTTACAGGCACCAAGAACCGGTCTTTCCGCAGCTGGCCTATTTTTGCACCCTCTACCTTGAGGTACTCGTACTGATTTCTCCAGGGATCTAAGAGGCCTCCTTGTCCTACATCGCTCAGGCTGTTGGGAAGCGTTTCGTTTTCAATCTCATAGATTTTGATATCCTTTTCCATCAAACGAATCTCTGCACTGGCCTCTGCGTTTCTGGCCTTGTCGATGTAGCTTAATCCCATAGGAACGGCGATGCCTGCCAGGGTGGCTACGATCGCGATTCCAATGAGTATTTCTACAAGTGTGAAGCCGCGACAAAAGGTATTTCGGCCCCTGTTGCCGGGGAAAAACCGTCGTGGGTAGACACCCGTGTGCGGCCAGATATGAATCAGAGAGTCTTTCAAGATTTCTACTCAGATTCCAACAACCCCTTGTCCTTAAGAACGATTCTTAGTCTGTCTAAAGAGGCAGCCAAGTCCTTAAATTCATCGCGCTTGCGTAGCCGAATGGACGGCATATCTTTGCCTTCAACAAGCATATCTACACATCTTCTTATTCTGAAAAGAGGTCCGGCAATTCTGTGAGAAAATACAAGCGACAGAAGTCCTACAAGAACAAGAACGCAGAACAGAACGACGAAAATGGTCCGTTTAGTCTTGTCCCATTCCGTGAGAGTATCTGAATACGCTGCCTCCAAAGTTTTTCTCAAAGATTCCAATTCACTCTTCATTCTTGTCACCCTTGTTGCTGTATCCTTGGTGTAGCCTTCTTTTTCTAAAGCAAGTATCGTTTGTCTAATGGAGTAAACTGGCACAAGGGGTTTTTCCTTTGCCGCCCGAAGCACCAACTTTCCACTCTCAACAAGAGAATACGTGCAATAAAGGCTCATCAGCAGCGCAGGTATGACACTGAAGGCAATATATTTGAGCTGACTGGAAGGATGAATGAAATACTTTCTTCTTTTGTACCTTTGTCCCATTTTAACTCCCTCCTATGGGTGTTGCACTCGTCAAAGAAGGCTCTTGCGGATTTTCTTGGAGCAAATATCTTTGCTTTCCTTCTCTTACGCAAAATTCATGCCGAAATGATTCCGAGGGGGAGCCCTAAGTTATTTTTGCACCGGATGGACTGTGGAAGGTTTGCTGAAAAGAATGAACATCTTTCAAAACAATTCCGTACGGCATAAATGTGATGGTCTCGTAAAAAGTCGTCACTCCGGTGAAAACCGGAGTCCATATTAGTTCCAACTACCTGAAAATACTGGATTCCGGTGCCTGCCCCGGACCACGATCCGGGGTTCGCCGGAATGACAAAAAATACATTTTTTGACTTTTTACGAGTTCATCAAATGTAACCTGTGAACGGTTACGGGAGTTCAAATGCAAAATCGCCACTTGCAAAACATGTCATCAGGATGGTGGTCTGGCGGGGCAAACAGGCATTCCACCTTTATACGGTCGTCCACCTCCCGGGCAAAGCTCTCGAACTCCCCCCGGTGCATTTCCTTGCACGCAAACTCGCCCAGGCCGCGTCTGAGCCGGGCCTCCTGAGTGGGGCAGGACGGGACGGAGATAATTACCTCATCCGGCTTTTCCAGGATCTCGTATCCCACGAGGATGCACCAGGGAAAGTATCTGAGGGCGCTCACAAACCCCTTCAGGCCCTTTTCCTGGATCTGAAAGCGGGGCACCAGGTCCTTGGCGGCCATCCCGGCCACCCGCCCCCAGACCTTTTCATTGATACCTTCCGCAGTAGCCTGGTCAAAACGCTCAGCCACATAGATGAACCAGAACGCATCCATCACCCTGTAGTGCCAGAGAAGAAATTCTATGTACTTGCGAAGCTCAGGGGCGTCCATGTTTTCAATAAGTTCCAGGTTCATGAGGCCTTCCTTTCAAAGGTTCTCGGTCCTTAGGGCTCGCGCAAAAATAACTTCACATTTTGGCATCTCAGCTTCAGCCCATCTTTGACCGATGCCTCATTCGCAAACTCCTCGAAATAGCCCGCTATTCCTGTGATTTTGCTCAATCGGATCGGCCAAATCTGAACCAAATCTGAGCGCCAACTCTGCGAACTTATTCTTGCGCGAGCCCTTACTCAAATGCGACCGAGCCTGGGATACTTGTTCAGAAGTAGTTGATAGATATAGACACCGAAAAGTCCACCCAAAAAGTCAGCGAGAATATCCCCAATATCAGCAAATCTGTACGGGACAAAATACTGATGTAACTCATCGCTTGCCCCGTAGATTCCAGTCAAAAGGATGCTTGCCACCATTATTAGCCCATTGTTGTTCTTTAACGTTGAACTCCGAAAACCCCTCAAAAACAGTATTCCCAGCAAAGCATAGCCGGCAAAATGAAGAAGTTTGTCCATGCAAGGCAGGTCCGGGGCTTTTTCCGGAGCGCGATATGAAGATTGGACGAAAATAATGAGGCAGTAAAAGAGCACAGGAAACCAGTAATAGAAAAAATGACGAGTTGGCGTCTTTCTCATGATATTCCCATAGCCAGAAGCGCTGCGCGATTTCATATTCATAGGCCCCTTGACGAAAAGCAAATTTAGCGCAAAGATAGAAAAAGATCAATGGCAGGAGGTAGCGATGAGGGTCCTTATCACGGGCGGTCTCGGGTTTGTGGGCACACAACTGTCCATCCGATTTCTGCAAATGGGGCACCAGGTCACGGTTGTGGGCCGCTCCCCGCAGCCCGAGACCCATATGCCCCGGAAAGTCAAATACGTGCCTGCAGATACCACGGTCAAAGGCTCGTGGCAAGAGGATGTGGCCCGTCAGGACGCTGTGATCAATCTAGCCGGCGCTTCGATCTTCAGACGATGGAACGATAAGAGCAAAAAGCTCATCTATGATACGCGGGTTCTGACCACACGAAACGTGGTGGAGGCCTTGTCCGAAGGAAAGGGGACGGTCCTTTGCAGCGCATCAGCAGTGGGATACTACGGTTTCCATGGTGACGAGGAGCTGACAGAGGAAGACCTGCCCGGAGATGATTTTCTGGCCAGGCTCTGCGTGGATTGGGAAGGTGAAGCAACAAAGGCGGCCGGCAAGGATGTTCGAGTAGTTATTACCCGATTAGGTGTTGTCCTGGGGAAAACCGGGGGCGCACTTGGACAAATGATCCCTGCGTTCAAGAAATTTGTGGGAGGTCCGCTTGGAAGCGGCAACCAGTGGTTTGCCTGGATTCACATGGAAGACCTTTTGAACGCTTTTTTGTTTGTTCTTGACAATGAGGATATCCGCGGCCCGGTTAACTTTTGCTCACCAAATCCTGTCCGCAACAAGGATTTGGCCGAGTCTTTGGGAAAGGTCCTGTCGAGGCCGTCCTTTTTGAAGACGCCTGCATTCACGCTGCGCCTAGCGCTTGGAGAATTCGGATCTATCCTTCTTGAGGGCCAGAAGGCCATCCCGGCAAAACTGGCCAGGCATGGCTTCGATTTTCGCTATCCGGACATCATTGAGGCCCTTGAAGAGATTGTGGGCGCTGGTGGGAAAAAGGAACCAAAACATGCCAACACAGGATGATTATGAAGCAGCACGGGCATTGGCCCTCGACGCTCTGGCGCGACTTGACATAGATGTGTGCTGCACGAAAGCCGGGCTTTCACTTGAAAGAGTTTCGGCTGAAAAAAAACGAGCGTCCGTCCTATATCTGGGGCACACATATGATCTTACTGTGTGCGGCGAGACGATCTCCTTAGATGAAAATGCCAATCCGCTAAAGATACCGGATCAGGTGCTTATTCTGCACTATCTGATCACGGCTACCGGCGCATCTGTTCAAGACAGATGGGTTACGTTTCGCGAAGTCCCGTCTGGTTCTTTTTATTACCCGTCCTTTGTAAAACGCGCCATCATACCCCTGAGAGAATTCTTCGGGAAAACACCGGATGTCCTGCAAAGTGTGTCCGGGCGGATAGGCCGGATAGTGGCTTCACCCGGAGACAGGGCCTTGAAGGTTTTTGCCCTGCCCCGTGTGCCGGTTGTCCTTTCTCTCTGGAAGGGAGACGAGGAGTTTCCGCCTGAAGGCAATATCTATTTTGATACATCCGTGAGTTCCTACCTTCCCACCGAGGACATTGCTTACCTGGCCGGCGCGGTAGTGTACAAGGTGATCGCCTTGGCCAGGGATTTGGCGTAAGGTTGAAGGGGCGCTTAATGCAACCGTACAGCCCGGACTTTTTGAGAAGTTGGGTTGAAGGGGAGTTGAAAATGAAGATTACTATACTCGGCTCAGGAACATGTGTTCCATCTTTAAAGCGGAGCAGTTGCTCGGTATTGATTCAAGTAGACACAACCTTGCTACTCTTTGATTCGGGCGCAGGCACCATGCGGCGGCTTCTTGAGGCCGGCGTCACCATTAATGAGATTTCCTACGTTTTTTACAGCCACCTTCATCCGGATCATTCCGGTGAACTGGTGCCCTTCTTATTTGCCACAAAATACCCGGAAAGCTACAGAAGACGAAAACCCTTTACCATCGTGGCTGCCAAGGGATTTGCGGACTTTTATGAAAAGTTGAAACTAGCCTACGGCCAGTGGATTGAACTGGCGCCAGGTATCATGAACCTTGCTGAGCTTGACAACAATGACCGTGATCACCTCGATTGCAGCGTGTTCGATGTAGACAGCCTTCCAATGAATCACACGGAACAAAGCCTGGCCTACCGCATTACCGCGCCAAACGGCGCTTCTGTTGTCTACTCGGGTGATACTGATGTATGTGAAAACCTTGCAATCCTGGCCGCGGAAGCCGATGTGTTGATTTGTGAGTCTGCTCTTCCGGATGAAATAAAGGTGCCGGGCCATCTTACGCCGTCTCTGGCCGGTCAGATTGCCACCCGGGCCGGTGTAAAAAAGCTCGTCCTCACCCACTTTTACCCTGAATGCGACACAGCGGATATCTTCGCCCAGTGCCGGAGAACGTACGAAGGCCCGCTTGTGCTGGCTGAGGATATGATGGAGATCCGGTTATGAAATCGTTGCACGATTTCATATGACGCGGCTTCGCCGCTTGAGAAACACGTTTTGCAAATGGAAAAACGGATGAGGGATAAATACCCCCGTGTCACTGAAGTGACGGACTTGGAGCGTATTGAGATGGTCAAAGAGATCTTTGCCACCATTACGCGAAAGTACGATTTCTTGAATCATTTCCTGAGTCTTAGACGGGATATTGCCTGGCGTCGTTTTGCAGTGGGGAAAATGCGCTTTTTTGAGACTTACAGGATGTTAGATGTGGCCACTGGCACGGCCGACCTGGCTATCGATGTGGCCCGCGGATACCTTGGCACAAGAATAATAGGGCTCGATTTTGTCAAGGAGATGATGGATCGTGCCCGCACAAAAATACGCAAGTGGCGTCTGGCAGACAGGGTGCAGGTAATGCGTGGCGATGCACTGGACCTTCCCTTTGCTGAAAGCTCTTTTGACGTTGCCGCAATCTCCTTTGGCCTCCGGAATATCCCCGACAAAATCGGTGCGCTTGAGGAGATGCTTCGCGTAATTGTGCCGGGCGGCCAGGTAATGGTGCTGGAGATGACGCTTCCTGGGAACAGGCCCTTTCAAAAGGCTTATCGTGTCTATCTGAACCGGATGTTGCCTCGCCTGGCCGCCTTTTCCCCCAACCCGAGCGCCTATTACTATCTGGGAGACTCGATCATGAATTTTCCCACCCCTGACGCCCTGGCCGGATTAATGGAAAAAGCCGGGCTGAAACAAGTGGAAAAATACCGGCTCACCCTTGGAATAACCCATCTGCACATTGGGGTGAAGCCGTAGGCGCCCAGGGAGGGCAAACTCTTAGCCAATCACGGCTGCAGATCCCTTTCAGATTTCACATTATTCCTGCCGGAATCCTTTGCCAGATAAAGCGCCTTGTCTGCCCTTTCTACTAAGGAATCAGTGGTGTCTCCTGCTGTTATCTCTGCCACTCCCAGACTCACACTGATGTTGCCCAGGCGTTTTCCGGTCTTAACAAATTTTAGGTTTTTCTGTGATATGAGTTTTCTTATCTGTTCTGCCACCACACATGCATTTTCAAGTGAAGTCGTTGGAAGGAGAACAATAAACTCCTCGCCTCCGTATCGCGCCGGAAAATCCATGCCCTTCAGGTACTCACGCAATAAGGAGCCTACAATTTCCAAGGCCTCATCACCGATTTTATGACCGTATTTGTCATTAAAGCTCTTGAAGAAATCAATATCCAACATTATGACTGAGAAGGGGACGCCATCTTTTGTATATTTGTCATAAATCTCCGTTAGCTTGTCATCAAGGGCCTTGCGGTTGTGCAGGCCAGTAAGGGAGTCGATCCTTGCCTCTCTTTCCGACTTTTCGAGATCTTGCCTCAAGCTTTCAGCTTGCGAGATTGCCTTTTCCAGCCCTTCTTGCAGACTACGACTTGACTCTGCCATCTTGCTCGTATCCTTTATCAGATTTCTAATGATGTGTTGGGTTTCCGACAGATGCCTGGCATCGGTCAATTGCCGGGAGTATTCTTCCAGCTTGTTTCCGTAATCTGAGGAAAAGGTGTTGGCGACGAGAATGTCGTTGAAAATATTCTTGAGGATTTTTTGCGTTTCCTTGTGGACCTGTTCCATCAATTTCTTATTTTTTGTTTTTCCAAAATACTTGTCGTAGAGGCCCTCATTGATTTCAGGAAGAAAGGAATTTCCGGATGCTATCATGCTGTCCATATC
>DAOUWN010000135.1 GCA_030667105.1 Deltaproteobacteria bacterium | reverse complement strand
GCCGTTTTTCCTGTCCCAATAGCCCAGACGGGCTCATAGGCAATAATGAGCTGTTGCAATCCATCAGAGGCAATGGCCTTAAGGCCCTCTTTCAACTGTTCTTGGATAACGGAAAATGTTTGGCCAGCCTCTCTTTCAGCCTCAGATTCCCCGACACACATAACGGGAACCAGGCCACCTTCAAGGGCTGCCTTGACCTTTCGGTTCACTGTAACGTTGGTTTCGCCAAAATATTGACGCCGTTCGGAATGGCCGATAATCACGTGGGTGCATCCCGCTGCCCTTAACATGGGCGCTGATACCTGGCCGGTATAGGCGCCTTCGGTCTCCCAAAACAGGTCTTGAGCCCCCAGGTATATTGCCGATCCCTGCAGAATCTCGGCTACAACCCCAAGGGCTGTAAATGGAGGCGCCACCATGACATCGACGTCTCTAATGTCGGACACCAACGACTCCAACCGGCCTGCAAGCTCTGCAGCCTCCGGGCCGGTCTTGAACATTTTCCAGTTTCCAGCAATAAGCGGCCTGCGCTCTGACATTGTTTTTTCCATCATGATCAGAACTCTTTGCCAATCATGGCCGCCAGGTCTACCATGCGGGTGGCATATCCTCGCTCATTGTCGTACCAAGAAAGGACCTTGACCAGATCGTCAATCACATATGTCGTGGGAGCATCCACGATGGAAGAGTAAGTTGAACCGTTGAAATCGGATGAGACCAAGGGCAGATCGCTAAACGCCAAAATCCCCTTTAACGGACCTTCGGCAGCAGCCTTAAAGGCGCTGTTAACATCAGCAGGCGTCAATCCGCTTTTGTCAATCCTGACCACCAGGTCCACAAGAGACACATTGGGTGTGGGAACCCGTATTGCCAGGCCATTCAATTTTCCCTTGAGCTCGGGCAAAACCAGCGCAACAGCCTTTGCAGCCCCTGTTGTCGTGGGTATCATGGAAAGAGCTGCCGCTCTGGCCCGTCTGAGGTCCTTGTGGGGAAAATCAAGAAGCCGCTGATCCCCTGTGTAGGAATGGATCGTGGTCATGAGTCCGCTTTTTATTCCAAAGCTCTCAAAAAGCACTTTTGCCACAGGCGCCAGGCAATTTGTAGTACACGAGGCGTTTGATATGATGTGGTGCTCCTTGGGATTGTACAAGGCGTCATTAACACCTATCACAATTGTTATGTCAGGATCAGTGGCCGGCGCTGAAATGATCACCTTGCGAGCTCCTGATCCCAGGTGTTTTCCCGCACTTTCCTGGGTCCGAAAAAATCTGGTACACTCCATGACAATGTCCGCGCCAAAGTCCCCCCACCGGAGGTCAGTTGGATCTTTGATCGCAGTGTAGGCAACTGGCCGACCATCGACTACAATGGCATCATTTTTAGCAACGATTTCAGAGCTCAACGAACCATGTACCGAATCGTACCGGAGCAAATGCGCCATAGTTGACGCATCTGTAAGGTCGTTTATGGCAACGACCTCAACAGAATTGTTTTCCATGGCAGCTCTGAAAGCAAGCCTCCCTATACGCCCAAACCCGTTAATACCAACCCGAACACTCATAGATCCTCCTTGACGGCTTTCTGCGAGTTCATCAATCCAAAATCTCAGCTCCTTTTGTTTCCTTTCAACACCCCACTGGCAAGTGAAATACTCTTCTTGCCATATGCCTGTATGCTCTCTGCCAAGTCGCCGAGATTGCTGTTCTCACGCTTTATTGCCGCGCGGATCAACACTGGCAGATTCACACCGGTCAAAACGTCAATCCTGCCCTCCTCTAGAAATGAAAGGCTCAGGTTGGACGGCGTTCCGCCGAACATGTCGGTGAGGATGATCACACCGTCTCCTTGATCAACAGCCTTGATCCCTGCGCCAATCTTCTTTCTCAGTTCCTCGGCGCTGTACTTCAGGTCCACGGAAACAGCCGTGGCAGCCTCTACGGGGCCTTCCAAAACGCATTTGGCCGCTTCGATGAGAGCCTCTCCCAAACCGCTATGGGTTACTACGACAATGCCTATCATAAATCTGATCCCTCAAGCCTGGTGCGTGGGCATTAAATCGCTAACTTAACTCAATATCGCGGTGTGTCAAGTGTATAGAGTTAAGTCTCTTTTTCAAATGACCGGGAAAATCAAAACTCCTGATCTTCCTTTTCAATCACCATGTAAAGCTCCCGCCAGTCGGCAGCGTTCATGAGCCGTTCTTTGAACACCGTGTTCTTGAGCAAGCGGGATATCCTGGCAAGCATCTTGAGATGACCACCGGTGGAATCCTCTGGGGCCAGTAACAGAAAGAAGAGGTGGGTAGGTTTTCCGTCCATGGCGTCAAAGTCCACACCTTTGCGACTCCGCCCGAATCCCATCAACATGGACTGCAAAGGTTTCAACTTGCCATGAGGGATAGCGATGCCGCCCCCAATGCCGGTGCTGCCGAGGCGCTCCCGCTCCAAAAGAACACGAAGCAATTCCTCCTGTTTCACACCGGAGGCATCTGCAAGAGAAGCGGTAAGTTCGCTCAACACCCCCTTCTTGTCAGTAGCATTCAGTTCGGCAACAATGGCCCCTTCTTTGAGTGAGTCCAGGATTCTCATGAAGTGTCCTACGAACTGGGCTGAATCAAACCGAAATTACCGTCTTTGAGGCGATATAGAACATTGATCTGCTCGGTCTGAGCATTGGTGAAAACCAAAAAGCTGTCCTTGATCAACCGCATTTGCAAAACCGCCTCATCCCTATCCATGGGTTTATACTCGATAGTCTCGATTCTCGTGAGTCCAGGCAGATCCTGATCCACATCTATTGAGGGCGCCGCATCCGCGTCATCATAGAGCAGGGCCTTGGACTTGGCGGCCGTTGATCGACGTTTTTTGAATTTTGTTTTGTTCTTCTTGATCTGCTTATCGATCTTGTCTAGAGCCATATCTATAGCCGAATACATATCAGAGGTCTCTTCGTGTGCGTTGATAGTGAATCCATCTGCGCTGATATTTATTTCAGCTATGTGCCGGAATTTCTTCACAGTCAAAACAACGTTTGCCTTGGCAGGGTTTTGCATGTACTTGTCGAACCGGTCAAGTTTTTCAGACGCGTAGGCTTTCAGAGTTTCTGACGAGGCGAGATTAATGAAGGTTACTGACTTCTGCATGCTGATTGACCTCCTTGTATCCTCTTGCGTTTGTTGGATGGTAGCACCCTCAACATTTCCCTGTACTTGGCTACCGTTCTGCGGGCCACATTAATGTTCGAAGATTTCAAGATCTCAACCATCTTCCTGTCACTGTAAGGCCTGGCGGGATCTTCGGACTGAACGATCTGACGTATTTTCTCCTTAACGCTGGCCGAGGCAATGACGTCTCCGTCAAGTCGGTTGATAGAACTATTGAAGAAAAATTTCAGCTCAAAGGTCCCCTGCGTGGTGTGGACGTATTTGTTGGTCGTAACACGGCTCACAGTCGACTCGTGCATCCCAATGTCCTCGGCCACATCCCGCAATACCATTGGTTTCAAATGGCCGATCCCTTTTTCCAAGAACTCGGCTTGATAATTGATAATGCTTTCAACAACTCGGTAGATCGTCCTCTGGCGCTGGTGAATGCTGCGAATCAACCACACAGCGGATCGCAGCTTATTCTGTATATAGTCCCTCGTGTGGCTTGGGACTCCTTCTCCTTTGCTCAAGGCCTCCCTGTAAAAGGAACTAACGTGCAGCTTGGGCATGCCATCTTCGTTCAGAACTATAACGAATTCATTACCCATCTTGTAAACAAAAATGTCAGGACTGATGTACTGAGGTTCTTCATCACTGAACTTGCGTCCGGGCTTTGGTTCCATTCTGGTAATGATCTCAACAGCGGCAAGAACATCTTCATAGGACACGCCTAAAGCCTGGCTAATTGCCTTGTAGTTCTTGTTTTCCAAGTGTTTGAAGTGGTTCTGAATAATATGGACGACAAGAGAGTCTTGAAGACCCAAGTAATCGGCCTGAATCAGCAGACACTCTTTCAAATCCCTTGCACAGACGCCAAGGGGGTCAAACGACTGCATCTTTTTCAGGAACTTTTCCACCTGCGACGTATCAGCCCCTGACAAAGCGGCAATCTCGCCTACCGTCGCTTGAAGATACCCATCACGATTTAGGTTGCCGATAATGGCATTGCCAATCCTTTCCTCGGTCTTGTTCGGGAGGGAGAGAAGTAGTTGCCACATGAGGTGATCGACCAAAGACTCTTGCCTAGCAAAAAAGTTCTCATATTCTGGGGTTTCACGCTCTTCTGGTTCGTAATAAACTGGTCCTGAAGTATTGTATTCGTCCAAATAGTTTGACCAATCAATATCCTCTCGAGCCGTTTCTTCGACAGTAACTGGTTTCAGTGTATCTGGTTCCGCAGGCGGCGCAGCTACAGGTTCGCTCACCGCGCCATCACTGGAAGGCTCCTCTTCGGAATCTTCCTCAAGCACTGGATTTTCCACCATTTCATCATTGATTACATCCAGCAGTTCTAACCTTGAAAGCTGCAACAGCTTGATCGCCTGCTGAAGCTGCGGCGTCATGACCAGTTGTTGGGTCAGACGCAACTGTTGTCTAAGTTCCAGTGCCATGCTAGATCCAGTTCTCCGCGTTCATAGTTGACGGCCTCGCAAAAAGTCCATCTGCCGCGTTGCGCTTCATCTTTCGTCACTGCGACGTACGATCAGTACGCCTCGTTCCTCAAGATTCACGCGCCTTGCATGTGGAGCTTTTTGCTGTGCCGTCCAGTTGACGGCTTTTTGCGAGTTCATCATAGTTGGAAACGTTCGCCCAAATAGATTTCCCTGGCCACATTGCTGGAAGCTATGGTTTCAGGGGTTCCTGATTCGATCAATACGCCTTCGTTCAAGATCAACGCCCAGTCACAAACACCCAATGTCTCACGGACGTTGTGGTCTGATATCAACACGCCGATCCCTCGCTCCTTGAGCTGTTCTATTATCCTTTGTATATCATGCACCGCTATCGGGTCAATCCCAGCAAAGGGCTCATCAAGCAAAATAAACGAAGGTTCACACACAAGAGCGCGCGTGATTTCTACCCGGCGGCGCTCCCCTCCTGAGAGGGCATAACCCTTCTGCCGCGCCAAGTGGCTGATGTTCAATTCATCCAAGAGATCTCCGAGACGGGCGCGCCGTTGCGCTCTCGAAAGGGGACGGGTCTCCAAAATGGCCAAGATGTTTTCCTCCACAGTCAGCTTTCGAAATATGGAGGCCTCCTGCGGAAGATACCCGACCCCTTTGCGAGCCCTTAAGTACATTGGATATGAAGTGATGTCCTCTCCGTCAAGGGAAACCTTCCCGCTGTCGGGTCGTATAAGCCCGACGATCATATAAAATGACGTCGTTTTTCCTGCCCCGTTCGGACCAAGTAATCCGACAATGCTCCCGCTTTCGACCTCCACGCTAACCCTGTCGACAACGCGCCTGCCCTTATAGGTCTTGACCAGGTCCTTTGCCACTAAAGTCGCCATTTACTCGATCCTGGTTCTATTTTATCAAACCTCCTTCACCTTTGGTATAAAAGGTGGCCTCCACCTGTTCCTTCTCACTACCCTCCACGAGAGTTCGATCTTCAGCCTGAAAAAGAGTGATCTTCTCTCCTTTGATTATGTTCTTGCCCGACCACACTGTCGGGTCCCCCCCGCTTAAGACCAACACCTTAGTATCCGCGGTGTAGTCGGCTTTCTCGGCTACAGCTGTCTTGGTCTCGTTATCAAACACAATCTTGACATTACCCCGGGCAATCATCCTTTCAACTGCTGTGGACTTGCCCGCAGTATCTCCGCCGGGTTTGTAAAATATCTTGATACGATCGGCAGTAACGACTACATCCTCCTGGGTGGCTTTGACACCTCCTATGAACTCCACGCACCTCATCTTTTGATCTGATTCTACCCTATCAGAGGTAATGTGGATGGGTGGTCCGGCATTTTTTTGGTCTTCGGAATCTGACACCTCGGCCTCAGATGCAACAGCGCTCATGGCTCCACCGGCGAAAAACAGAAACACAATTAACAGTGGCCACCTCATATGAAGGAAATCCTTTTGGGGTTCCGGTTTGTCCAGGTTGCGCACTAACAAAACAAGTGACACCTACAAACCATAGCTTTCAACCACGGTCTTTACGCCCCCCAAAACCATGGCCTGTTCGGTATCAAAAGAAAAGGTCATGCTCGCGCCCGTAAGGTAGATGCCCTCTCCGCTGACAACAATCGGCGTGTCTGTAGAAATGGACCGGCTTTTGTGGTCATAATAGAGTCTTTCGGTTTTCAGTTCATTAGAACTACTTCTGACGACCACATCTCCAGAGATCTCCATATCTTTGGTATCCGTCAACAACACACCCTCGCTGCCCG
>DAOUWN010000250.1 GCA_030667105.1 Deltaproteobacteria bacterium | reverse complement strand
TAGTTGTGGCAACTGTAGACAGCCGATTAACAAGCAAAAGGTGTTATGGATAGTTCATTTAGTGTCGTGTGGGCTTTTACCAGGTTCAACTCCTTTAGCTCTTGAAAGCAGGCAGCCGTGTGAGACTGTGGGATCTTCATGCAGGCGACGAGTGTTTCTGGATCCGTTTGCATGACTCCCCCGTACTTTTCCACAACAAACCGGATACAGCACATAAAAAGGATGTGGAGCCTGACTTTTTCGGTGGTTGACAACCATGGTATGTCCCAGAAATCCTTATTCATGTTATTTCCTATATGAAAACATCGTGCCAAAACGAGATGTTAAGGAGTTTTGGTTAATTCTTAAATAGTTAGCACGTGTTGGGCCAATGACTATGTATAAGTTATTGGGTAACAAATGTTATATTTTGAGAAAAAAAATACCCATTATGGGAATCGGAATGGACACAACATAAATGATCAGGTAGAAAACGACATGGCATGGGCGAAGAAGGGCTCGGAAGCCTTCCTTTGCTATTGGCCAAGATCTTTCCCGAGGAGTATTTAGTTGACATTTCAGGCTTTTTGATCAATTCTAGGCGCAGATAATCTTTTAGGTTGATGGAAAGGGTAGAAAAAATGAGTCCGAAAAAGACAGGGAAACGCTCAGCAAAGATTCAACGCACCACCAGAGAAACGGATATCACACTGCAATTGACCATCGAAGGAAAGGGCAAAGGGAATATCTCTACGGGAGTCCCTTTTCTGGACCACATGCTCACCCTGATGACGGCCCACGGTTTTTTTGATCTTACCTTAGGGGCTAAGGGCGACATTGAGATTGACGAGCATCACACTGTTGAAGACGTGGGTATGGTCCTTGGCGAGGCCTTTAGCAAGGCCTTGGGCGACAGAAAAGGGATAAAACGTTATGGGACAAGCGTGGTGCCGATGGATGAGGCCTTGGCCTCAGTGGTGATTGACTTTTCGAATCGGCCTTTTTTGGCCTATAATGTTCAGTTCAAACGCCAGAGCACGGGACGCTTTGACGTGGAACTTGTTGAAGAGTTCTTCAAGGCCTTTGTCAACAAGAGCGGCACAACGCTGCACATCAATCTCATGTATGGTGAAAACACGCACCACATGATCGAGGCCATATACAAGGCCTTTGGGCAAGCCCTTGATGAGGCCACCATATTCGATAAAAGAATCACCGGGGTTCGTTCTACAAAAGGGGTATTATGAGGGGACCCATGGCGCTATCAAGACTCGGACGTGGTTTGAGCGTTTTCACGCGGATCTTCGTTGCTCTTGGCAGTCTTTGCCTGGTGGGATGCGGTTCAACCCAGTCGACGCCAGAGCATGAATCGGCACGGTTTCCAGACATTGATCAGGTTCTAATTCTCCCGTTTAAATCCGTAACCCATAGTCGTAAGATCGATACAACCGTCCGCTGTTCCATATGCGGCGCTGTCTTTCAAATTGGCCCTGTTGAGGCAGGGGCAGACAAGTATATGACCAGACAACTTGTGGCCTTCATGAAGGGAAAGACACCTTATGAGTTGATTTTGCCTGACATGGCTGAGGGTGTTCGTTCAGAGATGTTAGCCGAAGATATCGGGATGTCACAGCGCCGTCTCATAGTGGAGATGGGAAAAAGGCTTAAGGCAGATGCCGTCATCTGCGGAACCATATTCCGCTTTCGACAGCGTGTTGGAACTGCCCTGTCAGTGGAAACGCCAGCCTCCGTGGCTTTTGGGATTCACCTAATCCGCGTTAGTGATGGCCGGTTGATATGGGTTCGACGTTTCGATGAAACACAGCGCAGCCTTAGCGAAGACCTGTTTGAGTTGAGGACTTTTGTAAGAAGGGGAGGAGGGTGGCTAACGGCAGAAGAGCTGGCCATATTTGCTTTGCACGAGGCCATGGCCAGCTTTCCTGTTCAGTGAGAGGACTATGGTTTAATACTCACAACTGATTTAAGGATTGAGGAATTCAGGGATTCAGGAATTAGAATATGCATGGTTGCGTCAATTCCTAAATTTCTCAATTCCGAATCCCCCAATCCCGGTTTATCCGGGTTAGGGTTTTTCGCTTACCTTTGAGCTTTCAAATGGAGGCTATTGCGTGCTTATCATTCCGGCTGTAGACATTAAGGAGGGACGCTGTGTGCGGCTCCTGCAGGGACTAAAAGACTCTGAAACTGTTTTTTCTGATGACCCATCGGCCATGGCAGCCCGATGGGAAAAAGAAGGAGCTGAGTTTCTTCATGTTGTGGACCTTGATGGGGCCTTTGAGAGAAGTCCCCAAAATGTTGAAGCGATTAGGCAAATTGTTGACAGGGTTCGGATGCCAATACAGTTGGGGGGCGGCATTCGGACCATGCAGGCTATTGACATGTATCTGGATATGGGCGTGTCCAGGGTTATTTTGGGAACAGAGGCCATTGAGAATCCAGCTCTAGTTCATAATGCCTGCCGGAACTATCCAGGCAGGATCGTTGTGGGCATCGACGCCCGCGACGGCATGGTAGCTGTTGACGGCTGGACAGAAACCACCCGGCGGAAGACTATTGATGTGGCAAAGGGATTCGAAGGATGTGGTCTGGCCGCCATTGTCTTTACTGATATTCAGAGAGACGGTATGCAGACCGGCCCTAGCATCGCCCAGACCAAAGAGGTGGCTGAATCCGTCTCAATTCCCGTCATTGCCTCCGGAGGGGTGTCTAATATTGATGATATCAGAGCCCTTCTACCTTTGGAAGATGTGGGAGTTCAGGGAGTAATCACGGGCAGAGCATTGTATTCGGGTTCTTTAGATTTAAGACAGGCCATAGAGATCGCTCGAGGCTGAAAACCTGCTTCTCTAGGGGCAAAGCTGTTTCACGTTAAATCGGAAAGTAAAAGCAATTTTACGTCTTGACAAATCCCCTCAGAATTCTTATTTGTAAAGTTTATCAGAGATTCTGCGCCAAAAACAGTACTTACAAACCCTTTCTTTGTGGAGTTAGCAATCCTGACGACGTCCCGTCTCGTTGCGCATACTGGCATGTCTGCGCGTAGTAGTGCCATAATACCTTGGAACTATTCCTGTTCTTCCGGAAAAAGGTCGTTATTCAGAAAAGCTAACGGGACTTGTGTGCGCCTGGAGGGTCATCTGCTTTGACGGGTTTAATACCAAACGATAAGGTTGCTGACGTACTTAATGCAGCCAATATCGTTGATGTGATTGCACAGCACGTTGCTTTGAAAAAGGCCGGGAAGAATTTCGTGGGGTTGTGTCCATTCCATGCCGAAAAGGCCCCGTCTTTTACAGTGACCGAAGAAAAGCAGATATTTCATTGTTTTGGTTGCGGCAAGGGCGGAAATGTCTTCAGCTTTTTGATGCTCTATCACAATCTCAGCTTTCCAGAAGCCGTCAAGTTCCTGGCCCGAAAGTATGGAATCGAGATCCCGACCAGACACATGTCGCCTGCCCAGAAACGACAGTTGGAAGAAAAAGAACGGCTGTTTAAGATTAATCAAGACGCTGTTGACTATTTCAAAGACAAGCTGCTGAAATCCCCCTCGGGCAGGGTTGCCAGGGAGTATCTAAGGAAACGAAAGATAACATCAGAGGTCATTGATAGCTTTTACCTGGGTTATGCCCCGGGCGGATGGAGCAACATTGTTGGTTGCTTTTCGGCTAAAGGAACGCCCCTCGAAGATGTTGAGAAGGCCGGGTTGATCGTCCCCAAGAGAGGCGGATATTATGATCGGTTTCGGGATCGTATCATGTTTCCCATTGTAGATATTCATGAAAGGGTGGTCGGCTTTGGCGGACGTTGTTTGGATGAG
>DAOUWN010000294.1 GCA_030667105.1 Deltaproteobacteria bacterium | reverse complement strand
GTTCGAGTGTGTTGATGCTGATGTTTCGTTTTTCGCACGCCTTTTGAATGCCAGCAAGGACTTTGGCGCGAGCAAAAGCTTCACGTCTGCCGTCTTTCTTGATCAGGACCAATGGCAACTGCTCAACCCGTTCATAGGTGGTGAATCGCCTGTCGCAGCCTAAACATTCCCGGCGTCGCCTTATCGTGTTTCCTTCTTTGGTCATCCTCGAATCTATGACTTTGTTGTCCACGCCACCGCAATATGGGCATTTCATTTCTTTACCCCATGGGTCTTTGTTAACGCAAGACCGGCAGCTTTTATCATGTCTTCTGCCAT
Organism: Deltaproteobacteria bacterium; assembly: GCA_030667105.1. The sequence continues at coordinate 2,355 of DAOUWN010000294.1, read as the reverse complement.
AGTGTCTGCGTAACCTTCATGATATCTAATTTCACGAATGCCTGCGTTAATAAGCATCTTGCAACAGATGGAGCAGGGCAGGTTCGTGCAATAGAGTATGGCTCCGTTGATAGAAACGCCGTGATAGGCAGCCTGAATAATGACGTTTTGTTCGGCATGAAGCCCTCGACACAGTTCATGGCGCTCACCAGAAGGAACCCCCAGTTCCTCGCGGAGGCAGCCAATGTCAAGGCAATGAGGAAGCCCTGTTGGAGCCCCGTTGTAGCCAGTTGCCAAAACACGTTTATCCCTGACCAGGACTGCCCCTACCTGACGACGGCAGCACGTGGAGCGCCTTGACACGAGGCAGGCGATGTCCATGAAGTATTCATCCCAGGAAGGTCGGCTCATAGCAAGTGGCCTATCGTTCCTCATGCGGATATAGGGGAAATCTCTCGCATAGCGCCCGCACTGATTCCCTGGTCCGGCGAAGAACACTTCTCTCCCGGGGTTTGTTCAGGACTTCAACTATCATGGCCGAAATTGTGGCCATCTCTTGTTCTTTCATGCCGCGTGTTGTTACCGACGGTGTTCCGATGCGGATGCCACTGGTTACAAAAGGACTGCGCCTTTCAAATGGTATTGTGTTCTTGTTGACTGTGATGCCTGCCTCTTCCAACGCCTTTTCAGCGTCCTCCCCTGTAATGTCCTGGTTCGTGAGATCCACGAGGATGAGATGGTTGTCCGTTCCCCCGGACACGAGATCCAAACCTGCCTCGGTCAAATGTTGAGCCAAGGCCTTGGCGTTTGTCACGGTCTGACGCTGGTTTTCTTTGAAGTTTTCAGACATGGCCAGTTTAAAGGCCACTGCTTTTGCAGCGATCACGTGCATTAGCGGCCCGCCCTGTATACCGGGAAATATTTCGCTATTCACCTGTTTGCCGTAGTCTTCCTGAGCCAGTATAAAGCCTCCGCGGGGGCCCCTTAAGGTTTTGTGTGTCGTAGATGTGACAACATCAGCCTGGGGGACCGGAGAGGGGTGCATGCCGGCCGCAACCAGGCCCGCAATGTGCGCCATGTCCACCATGAGATAAGCACGAACTGAACGAGCGATTTCCCCAAAGGCCTCAAAATCAATAATTCTGGCATACGCACTTGCGCCCGCGACTATCATCTTCGGACGGTGTTTTTTTGCAGCAATCCGGACTTCATCATAGTCGATCGTCCCTGTTTCTTCGTCAACGCCGTAGGAGACAAAATTGAAAAACCGGCCTGAGAAATTCACGGGACTTCCATGGGAAAGGTGGCCCCCGTGGGCCAGGTCCATGCCCAGAATCGTATCTCCGGGCTTCAAAAAGGCAAAATAAACTGCCATGTTCGCCTGAGTACCGGAATGGGGCTGCACATTGGCATACGGCGAATTAAAAAGCTTTTTCGCACGCTCGATGGCCAGTTCCTCTGCAATGTCAACGTACTGACATCCACCGTAGTAACGGCGGTCCGGATAGCCTTCGGCGTACGTATTTGTCAGAACACTGGCCTGCGTGGCCATGACGGCACGGCTGGTGATGTTCTCGGAGGCGATTAGTCCCAGGGTGTAGGTTTGTCGCTCTGTCTCTAACTCTATGGCACGAGCGATTTCAGGGTCAGCTTTTTTAATGATGTCAAAATAAGGTTGACACTTCTGTTTTTTATTCAATGTCCATCTTCTCCAGGCGGCGTTGGTGACGCCCCCCTTCAAAAGGAGTTTCAAGCCATGTGTCTACCAACTGGAGGGCCAGTGTGTCACCGATAAGTCTGCCGCCCATAACAAGGATATTGGAATCGTTGTGGCGCCGGCTCATGACGGCTGAGAAAAGATCGTTGGCAAGGGCCGCCCGCACTCCTTGAAAACGGTTGGCAACCATGGACATCCCGATGCCGGTTCCACAGATCAAGACCCCTCGCTCAAAGGCGCCGCCTGATACCTCGCGAGCGACCTTTTTCCCGAAGTCAGTATAGTCAACTGATTCTTCATTATGGGTTCCGACATCTTCGACCTCAATGCCTCGATTCTGGAGAAAGGCCTTTACCTTTTCCTTCATAGGAAAACCAGCATGATCAGAGCCAATAATAATTTTCACGTTAACCGCTTTACTCTGCTGTTCTCAAGGCGCAAGCCGCAAATCCGAATATCGTGCTTCGAATTTCCAGTTTATCTGGGTCAAGAATGGGATGTTATATAGTTAATGGCATCCTTGACCGTCTGAAGTTTCTCGGCCTGTTCGTCGGAGATCTCTATATCAAAGGCCTCTTCCATGGCCATGATCAATTCGACCAGATCAAGGGAGTCTGCACCAAGGTCATCTACAAACGATGCTTCCGGCACTACCTCAT
>DAOUWN010000124.1 GCA_030667105.1 Deltaproteobacteria bacterium | reverse complement strand
CTCGGTGAATCCATAGGTGCGCACGTCGCGATAAAGGAGAGTGATGTTGGCAACAGGATTCAGTTCCAGTATCTTTAAGGCATTCTTTACAGCCTGTCCGCAGCACACCTTGCTGCAATAAGCGAGGTCCTCCCCCCTGGAGCCAACACACTGGATCATCACAATGTCATTTATCCCTTTTGCCTCTTCGGCTCTGGTTAGCCTCTCTTCCAGTTCACCCTGGGTTACGACCTGCCTGGACTTTCCGTACAGATACTGTTTCGGCTCATAAGGCTTTCCGCCCGTGGCTACGACAATCACTCCGTGCTCCAGGGTTTCGGACCTGTCTGGTGTGCGAATTGAGGTAATAAAGTTGCCCACATACCCTGAAACATCTTCAACAGAGGACTCTGTATGGACATGTATAAGGGGATTCGCCCTCACCTTTGCCTCTGTATCCTCAAGGATTTGCTTCGGATCATCACCGGAGAGCGTGAACTGGATGTGTCTTAGGTTGCCACCAAGACTTTCTGATTCTTCCACCAAGAAGCACTCGAATCCTTGCCCGGCAACACTCAAAGCGGCGGTCATTCCTGCCAACCCTCCCCCAATCACCAGGGCCTTCGGTGTCACTGGGAGCCTTTGTTCGGCAAGTGGCTGAAGCCTGCGTGCCTTGGCAACCGCCATCTTGATAAGATCCTTGGATTTTTCCGTAGCCTCTTCAGGAAACGTGGCATGAACCCACGAACAATGATCTCTGATATTGGCCATCTCAAACAAACAACGGTTTAGACCGGCATCTCGCAGGGTTTCCTGAAACAGCGGTTCATGGGTTCGAGGCGTGCAGGCTGCCACCACTACTCGATTCAAGCGATTCACCTTGATCTTTTCAGTGATCGCTTCCTGGGTATTTTGCGCACAGCTATAAAGATTCGTGTCTGTAAAGACAACATTGTCCAGGCTTGCAGCGAAGTCGGCCGCTGCCTGCACGTCGACCACACCACCTATATTGGTCCCGCAAGAGCAGACAAACACCCCGATACGGGGCTCCTCATCTATGTCGATCTCGGCCGGGTAGGTCTTGGTTTCTACCTTGGTGCCCCGGACCTCCTTTAATGCCTCGGCAGCAAGCGCGGCCGCACCGCTCGCATCCGTGACACTCTCCGGAACGTCCTTGGGGCCCTGGAAGGCCCCGGCGACAAGGATGCCAGGGCGGGTGGTTTCCAGGGGAGAAAAGGTCCGGGTCATGCAAAAATCGTAATGGTTCAAATCAATGCCGCTAGCCCTGGCCAGGGATTGGGCATCACCGGGTGAGTCGAGCCCTTCTGGAAGGACCACCATATCAAAGGCTTCCTCAAGATGGTCCCCGTCCTCACTGACGTATGAAATTTCAAGGGCCTCACCCTTACCCTGAACACTTGCAACCCGGCTCCGGACAAAACGGATACCCTTTTCTTTGGCGCGGAGTCTGGCGTAATCGAACTCCTTGCCCTGGGTGCGCATGTCCATGTAAAATATCGAGATCTCAAGATCCGGATCATGCTCCTTTGCCACCATGGCTTCCTTGATCGCATACATGCAGCAAACAGAGGAACAGTACCCGTTTCCGCACGTGACGTCTCTTGTACCTATGCACTGGAGAAAGGCAATGCGACTCGGATGCTCCCCGTCAGAAGGCCTGATAACTTTTCCGAGAGTAGGGCCGGAGGCCGACGTCAGGCGCTCGAATTCCATACCGGTGACCACATCGGGGAGACGACCATATCCGTATCTTGACAACACCTCTTCGCCGATACGACCAAACCCCGGAGCAAGTACAACCGCACCGACTTCAAGATCGAGCATCTCTTCTTGTTCGTAAAGGTTGATCGCCCTGGCCTGACAGGCTGATACACATATTCGGCAGGTCTCATGGTTAAGGAAGAGGCACGTTGCAGGATTGATGTAAAAACTTGCAGGAACGGCCTGGGCATAATCCCGGCGCGGATTCTTGGTCAGGGCCAGACCCTGGTTGTAGTCGTCACTCACGATCACAGGACAATACGCGGCACACATACCGCACGCCGTGCACAGGGCCCCGTCAATATACCGCGGCTGTCGGCGCACCCTGACGGCGAAGTTGCCCACTTCACCCTCAACTGAGATCAGTTCAGCTTTTGTTATGATTCTTATGTTCGGAGACCGACCGGCCTCAACCAATTTGGGCGCCAGGATTCAGATGGCGCAATCATTGGTGGGGAAGGTCTTGTCAAGTTGAGCCATAACCCCCCCAACAGAACCTTGCTTTTCAACGAGGTACACATAGTACCCAAGGTCAGCCAGGTCCAGGGATGCCTGGATTCCGGCAATACCGCCACCGACGACCATCACAGATCCTGATTTGCTCTCTTGCATCTTTACAATTCCCGCCTCATGGCCATATCAAAGAGGACTCTTTCTTTCTTTTCGTGAATCCCCAAGGCCTCTCGCCCTTTGTCAATTCGCCGGATCATCATCTGTGCCATCTCCACCGGGTCTTCCTCAACCGCCCACATTCCACCGTACAGCTCTTCTAATTCCCTGAACAGGTAATCAGTCAAAACCTTGCTCCCTGTGGTCGGAAAGGTCCTGCCGAATACGACAAAGACACCGCTCGCCACAAAATAGTGCCCTATCGATATCGCCTTCTCGCTCATCCATTCCGGGGCACAACCCGCAGCAGGGACCTGGCTGATATCATCCCCCAGGCCCCCTTCCTTGACGATCTCGGAAGCCGCGATCAGGATACGGCTGTTGTCCACGCAGGAGCCCATGTGCAAAACTGGCGGCATACCCACGGTCTCGCACACCTCTCTTAGGCCAGGGCCTGCCAGTTCTGCCGCCTCTGGTCGCAACAGGCCTTCCCTGCCGCAGGCGGTCGCAGCACACCCTGTGACCAGAACAAGGACGTTGTTGGCTATCAGCTCTTTGGCCACTGTCGTGTGCACGTGGCCGGAAAGGACATGGACGCTATCACACCCAACAACAGCCCCAATACCGCGGATGCGGCCATTGATGATGTTGTCATTAAGGGGCCGGTAGGAGGCACGGAATGCCCCGCCCAACATATGATTAATGGTTTCATGGCTGAATCCTGCCACCACGTCCATCTTGTGTTTAGGGATATTTACCCCTCTTCTTTTGGGGTATCTCTCTATGGCTCGCCTTACGATGTTCCTTGCTGTCTCCAGGGCGTAGTGGTGATCAAACTCGATGTGGGTTGCCCCTGGAATCTTTGCACGGGGAGAGGTAGTGATGATCTCTGTGTGAAAACACTGGCCCACGGTCGCTACCGACTGCATGATACACTGGATGTCAACGACCATGGCCTCAACCGCCCCGGTGGCCAGTACGATCTCCTGCTGTATAAAGCTACCCGCAATTGGGATACCGTGGCGCATCAAGATTTCGTTTCCCGTACAACAGACACCGACCAGGTTTATTCCGGGTGCGCCCACCTCTTTTGCCGCTGCCAGCATCTCAGGTTCCTGGCACACCATGGCCATGGCTTCTGAAAGGATCGGTTCATGGCCGTGCACCACAATATTTACCTTCTTTTCGTCAAGGGCGCCAAGATTGACAACGGCCCTGATAGGCACAGGGGTTCCGAACATAATATCCTGCAACTCAGTGGATATCATGGAGGCCCCCCACCCATCGGCTATGGCAAGGCGGGTTCCCTGCAAGAGAAGGTTTTTGTAGTCCTGATCAGTACCCATGTGGGTGCGGTGCATGATCTCCATGACCTCCCGCTGGATACCCCGCGGCAACACCCCTGTCTTCTTCCAGACCTCCTGCCTCTTCAAGGGGGCACGGCGTACTGTGTAGAGACCTCCTTCTTGTTTCCCAAACTCGGCTAGGGCCTTTTCCCCCAGTTCTATGGCGATATCTCTTGTTGTGCGACCTTCGGTCTTGATCTCAAAGATTTCGGCCATAGCGAAGAGTTTCTTTTCGTCCTTGATTGTATAATCGGATTCCCCTTTGGCAGCGGCGACAAATCCGAGGGTGGTTTCAAGTCCGTGATCCATGTGGGCCGAGGCCCCGCCTGCTATCATGCGGACAAAATTACGCGCAGCCACGGTCGAAGCAGTTGCCCCGCATATACCGATCGATTCGGGGACATCCTCGATGATCATACATGGCCCAAAGGAACAGTTCCGGCAACACGTTCCTCCCTTGCCGAAAAGGCAGGGCTGAATGGTCTTCTTTTCCATTCGCTGCATATAGGTAACCACGCCTTTTTTGGCAGCCTCCCTGGCCACCTGCATACTCCCCTCGCAATCGATACCGGGGCACGCAATGCCACAAACGGCCATCCTTTTCCTCATCCTCTCCATGTCAAATCCTCCGGGACCACTTGTCATTAGTCACTAGTCATTTATCATTGGTCATTTGGATTGTTGATTATCATTAGTGTCGCGAGTTACGCCTTACTGCTCACTTTCCCACTTTCTTTGTCCGTTGAGCCAGTTTGCCCGTTGAGCCCGTGAATAGGAAACTGCTTACTCTTTACTGCTTACTCCCAAAGTCCTCGCTGCCTCTACCGTGTTTCTCATCAGCATAGTAATGGTCATGGGGCCGACACCGCCTGGAACGGGCGTGATAGCTGCGGCCTTTTCCTGGACCGAATCAAAGTCAACGTCCCCTGCCAGAATCGCCTTTCCTTCAAGGGTTTTGCCAATACGATTCACACCCACATCGATTACGACGACGCCTTCTTTGACCATGTCAGCAGTTATTGCCTTGGGCTTGCCCACGGCCACGATCAGTATATCTGCCATTCTCGTAAAGGCTGCGAGATCTTTTGTCCCTGTGTGGCAAAGGGTTACGGTGGCGTTTCCGCCCGGCGGTGGCTGCAGCATCATATTAGCTATGGGTTTTCCGACGATGTTACTTCTTCCTACCACTACCACGTGTTTGCCCTCAGTAGTGATGTCCGAGCGCTTTAGAAGTTCCATGATCCCGTGGGGCGTGCACGGAAGGAAGCGGCCAGTGCCGATCACCAGTTTACCCACGTTGACCGGATGGAAGCAGTCCACATCCTTGTCAGGCTCGATTGCATAGATTACCCGTGAGGCCTCAATATGCTTGGGCAGGGGTAGTTGGACGAGAATACCGTGGATTTTGGGATTATGGTTAAACTTATGCACCAGATCCAGCAAATCAGCTTCCGACGTATCAGCAGGGATATCGGTCCTCTCAGAATAGATGCCGAGCTTGTTACAGGCCTTTTCCTTTTGACCCACATAGACTTTTGAGCCCGGGTCCTCACCCACAAGAATGGTGGCCAAGCCAGGTGTTACACCGTGCTTTTCTTTTAATTCCTCTATTTGTTTGGTGATTTCTTCACGAATCTGCTTTGAGATCTCTGCCCCTTTAATGAGCTTTGCTGCCATGGTAGCCCCTCCTTTTTTATTTGTCATTAGTCAGTTGGCACTTGACCACTGACTAATGACAAATTCAAAACAGCCCTTTCACTTTTCCCGTCTTCACATCCACATCTACGCGTCGAAAGGCCGGATTTGAGCTGGTTCCCGGCATCAGGCTGATAGTCCCGGCGCATGGACACAGAAACTTGGCTCCGGAGTAAATCAGCACGTCGCGAATCGGGAGGGTCCACCCTTTTGGGACACCCTTCAGAGTTGGGTCATGACTAAGGCTCAGGTGGGTCTTCACCATCATGGTAGTGTAGTCGTCAAACTTAGAGTCTGCTTCAAGCATCTTGGCCTTGGCCTCTGCTTCGGGGCTCCAGGCCACACTGTCTGCCCTGTACACCACTTTAGAGATTTTTGCAACCCGCTCGCGCAGTTTCATCTCAACGGGATAGAGGAAATTAAAGTCATTCTCGTCCTCGCAGGCATCCTTTACCGCATCAGCCAGCTCCAGGGCGCCCTCCCCGCCGTCAGCCCAGTGGGTGGATACAGCACACCGAGCGCCGGCCGCCTCGGCCGCCTTTTTCACCATGGCGACCTCGTCTTTGGTGTCAGTGGCAAAACAGTTGACGCACACGACCGGGTTAATCCCTGCCGTCTTGATAATATTAACGTGATGCAACATGTTGGGAATGCCCTTTTCGAGCAGGTCAAGGTTTTCCTTAGTGTACTCTTCAGCCAGCGGCAGCCCTGCAACCACCTTGGGACCGCCTCCGTGCATCTTAAGGGCTCGAATCGTTGTTGTAAGAACAGACACGTGGGGCTTGAGCCCACTGTATCGGCATTTTACGTTCCAGAATTTCTCAAACCCTATATCAGCGCCAAAACCGCTTTCCGTTACATGGTAGTCAAACATTTTAAGGCCGATTCGGTCAGCGATAATCGAGGACTGACCAACAGCAATGTTCGCAAAAGGACCGGCATGGACCATACACGGCTGGTATTCAACAGTGCACATGAGGGTGGGGTTGATCGTATTTCGCATCCACGCGGTCATGGCGCCGCCTACCTCCAGGTCGCCCGTGGTCACTCCCTTGCCCCCCTTGTCGAAAGCCACGGTGATGTTGTCCAGTCTTTCACGCAGGTCTGCCAGGTCCGTAACAATCGAAAGAATGGCCATGAGTTCGGAACTCACCGCAATGCCGAACTTGGACTGCATGGTGAATCCGTCCATGCGGCCACCGAT
>DAOUWN010000049.1 GCA_030667105.1 Deltaproteobacteria bacterium | reverse complement strand
TCCGGGGTGAAATCTCACAGATGGCATGACTCTTATGCAATACGTGCTCGTAAGGAAGGATTCCCAGCTCGATCAGTCTTTAAACTTCAAGAGATACAAGAATCCTTTCGTGTCCTGAAAAAAGGTGGCCGTGTGCTTGATTTGGGCTGTGTCCCCGGCTCATGGCTGCTGTTTGCTTCAAGGACAGTGGGGGGCAAAGGTTTCGTTGTTGGAGTGGACATCACGCCGGTTTCTCTGAAGCTTCCGCCCAACGTCCGATTTGTCCAGCACGACGTGCTACGCCCTGACGCGTCATTCTTGGACGCCGTTGGAGGCCCGTTTGACACGGTATTGAGCGATATGGCGCCTTCTAGCACAGGAAATAAGTTCCTGGATGCTCACAGGTCCCTTGAACTGTGTGAATCGGCGCTGGCTATTGCAGGTCACGTTCTGGAAGCCGGAGGAGCCTTTGTCTGTAAGATCTTTCACGGGGCTGACTTCAAGGTTTTTTCGGACCAGGTCAAGAAGTCCTTTGGCAGGGTCGTGCACGTAAGGCCAAAGAGCACCAGGAAGGCAAGCAGGGAGATATATGTCGTAGGATTGGGAAAAAACTGATCTCACGAAAGGCAAGTATGTAAAAGGCCAACTCAGGAGGCACGATGTCCGGGCATTCAAAGTGGAGCACGATCAAGCGCAAAAAAGGCGCGACAGATGCAAAGCGAGGCAAGATTTTTACCAAGTTGATAAAAGAGATCACCGTGGCTGCTCGCTTTGGGGGAGGCGATCCGGATGCCAACCCTCGCCTCCGTACGGCTATCGCTGCAGCAAAGTCAGAAAACATGCCCAAGGACAACATTGAAAGAGCAATAAAGAAAGGGACAGGTGAACTGGAAGGGGTCGCCTATGAAGAGGTCTATTATGAAGGATACGGACCTGGCGGGGCGGCTGTGCTCGTGGAGTCTTTGACCGACAATAAGAACCGTACAGTGGCCGATATACGCCATGCCTTCAGCAAGGCCGGGGGAAGCCTGGGTGAGGCAGGATGCGTGGCCTGGATGTTTCAAAAAAAGGGTATGTTTGCCTTTGAGAAGGGAAGCGTGGACGAAGAGACCCTCATGGATATAACACTGGATGCAGGGGCAGAAGACATCAATGACGAGGAAGGGACTTTAGAGGTCATTACTTCCACGGAAAATCTTGAGCAGGTGAAGAAGGCACTGGATGATCGAGCGATCAGATATGTCGTTGCCGAGATCACGATGTTGCCCCAAAGCACGATTAAACTTGAAGGCAAGGAGGCCGAACAGATGCTTCGGCTAATGGATGGACTGGAAGACTCAGACGATGTCCAGAAAGTATATTCCAATTTTGATATCTCCGATAAGACCCTTGAAGAGATCGGCGGAGGCTAGGTTGCCCGCGGAAATCCGGAGGTTTTCCGTACTTTTTCTTACAAAAACTCTTGGTTCGGTATATAGACATCCTGGATTGATATGATAGTGACAGAGACGGGGGCGACGCCGCTTTGTTAGTACTGGACGAACTGCATTACTCCGAGGAGCATATATGGGTCCGCCGGGAAGGCGATCACACAGTGACTCTCGGAATAACCGATTACGCCCAATTGGAGTTGGGGGATCTCAACTATATAGAACTCCCAAACGAAGGTGATGAAATAGTGTACTGCGAGCCCTTCGGGAGCGTTGAATGTGCAAAGCTGGTTAACGATCTCTATGCCCCTGTCTGCGGGAAGGTTCTGGCGGTGAACCGAGATGTCATCGACAACCCCACACTGATCAATGACTCACCATACAGCCAAGGGTGGGTAATTCGAGCCAAACTCTATTCCATAGACGAATTAGACACCCTCATGTCGGCCGACGATTACGAGGAATATGTACTCAGCAGGCCCCTTTGAGCACGGTCTTTACAAACCCATACGAGCCCTTACCTCCCAGTAGTAATTTCCTGCATCCGTTTTAATGCCCTGAAGGCTCTCTTGCGGACTGTTTCGGGCACTTTCACCTCATAGGTCATTGTCCTTAGGGCTCTCAAGACGTCACTGAGCGCTGTTCTTTTCATGTCTTCACATACCATGTTGTCGGAGACCTTGTAGAACGACTTGTGCGGGTTTGCTTTTTGCAGCGGGTAGATCAGCCCTTCCTCCGTTCCCACGATAAATGATTGATTTTCGGAACGTTTGGCAAAATTCAGCATGCCGGAGGTACTCAAGACAGCATCGGCCAGAGCCAGAACCTCCGGACGACATTCTGGGTGAGCCATAAACAGGGCATCTGGATGGGCTGCCTTTGCAATCATCACTTCTTGGGCCGACAACCGGTCGTGGATCGGGCAGTATCCGTCCCAGTAGTTGACTTTCTTGCTGGTCTTGGATGCGGCATATTGGGAAAGGTTCCGATCCGGCGTCATGAGGAGTTCATGCTCCGGCAGGCTGTTTACAACAGCAACAGCATTGGCGGAAGTACAGCAGATAGTGGAGTGTGCCTTCACCGAGGCAGGGGAGTTGACATAGGTTACAACGGGGATTTCGCCAAGCCGGGCAAGCCTTGCCTCAAGGGCTTCAGTCGTAATCATGTCAGCCATGGGACACCCTGTGTCCATGCGAGGCATAAGCACGGTTTTGTCGGGAGATACTATGGCAGCCGTCTCCGCCATAAAGAGGACCCCACAAAAAACGATTACATCCGCATCGGTTTTCCCCGCAAGGATGCTGAGTTCAAGGGAATCCCCCGTGAGGTCGGCAACATCCTGAATTTCAGAGGGCTGGTAGTTGTGAGCGAGCAGAATGGCATTTCGCTCACTCAAAAGCGCCCTTATTTCCTTGGCTAGCGTGTTAGTCAGAGTATGTAAGTCCAACAAGTATCTGCCACAGGCCAACAATCAAAAACATGTATACCACGAAAGCACGAAACCACGAAGGCACGAAAAAAGTCCACAATTCACCGCTTAGTTTCACACCTCGTTACTCCGCTAAAGAATACTTTTTCCTTTGTGCTTTGTGTGCCAAGCACATATCATATTTGATGAAGGATCAGTGGGAGACAAATTTCGTGTTCTCTATCTTTCGTGTTTTGCGGCATGCGCCTTAGGAAGAGGCGTGGTTGTCTTTATTGTTTTGGTCAGGGGAAAAAGCTATCCTGAATACTGCCATAATATGGCTGCCGTGCCCTATTGCGGCTCTAGCTCAAGCACGTCTGCGTTCTTGGGAATCTTGAAGACAAACAAAGACAAATCCAACCCTCGGTCAAATTTGAAGTCAGAAAATCGGATGCTCGTTCTGTCCCCAAAAGCGTTGGAAGTAACCGATTCCAAGATATCGAAGGTGTTCTTTGATACAGTCAGCAGAAGTTCCACCAGATTCGGCCGCTTTTTCTTGGGAAGAAGCTTCAGGACAAACAGGTCCTTCTCTTGTGACTCCGCGGCTGACAACCGTACGACAAAATTATCAAGGAGCTTGCGAGGTTCGGTAAAAAACTCTGCGAGTTTTGTGTCGCCAAAATATCCGGCACAACTCCCAACCATGACCTGGTTATCTGCCGGCCGATAGATCCACAGACTTTCTCCGTCCGAAATAATAAGGTATTCCTCCGGTGTCCTATAGTGCCAACGCATCATGGCAGGCCGTCTGAAACAGACGTGCCCCTGTGCTGTATCGACTATACCCATCGCTTCTATGCGAGACTCCTGGAAAAAATCAGCCTCAAAATCGGCTGCTGCATACCGGCGCTGAACCTGCTCAAAGATTTCAGAAATCGAAAGGCAGTCTGAGGCAACACAGGTGCGCCGGGACAAAAGAGCAAACGACATGAGGAACAGAGCCACACACAAATAAGGGAGCCACAGCGCAAACCGCGCACACATCACATCTCTTTTTCTCATCAGTCCGATATCCTCTTTATTTCAGTTCAGGAAACCTGGTCCTTTGGGCCAGGTCAGAGTCATTGGCTTTGCTATACTTCGTTCTATCTAAATGCCTAAAGTGCCTAAAATGCCAAAAGTGCCCAAAGTTAGGAACAGAACGTGCAACCCCAATTTTAGGCATTTTCAATTTTAGGCATTCATGAGTTTGCGAAGCGCCCGGCCCCCTTCAAAGGGGCAGATTAAAGCCACGTCCTCTCGGCGTAGATATTTACTTAAACCCCATAACCCTTTACCAGTACTTCTCTTGGTTTGCTTCCCTCACCGGGGCTTACAACGCCATCACGTTCCATCATCTCGATCATGCGGGCAGCCCGATTATATCCCACTCTGAGACGCCGCTGTACCATGGAAATAGAAGCCTGTCGGGTTTCTGTCACTAACGCCACTGCCTCGTCGTATTTTTCATCATATTCGTCTTCACGAACTACTTCCTCTTCCTCGATGTGAGCCCGCAGGATTTCCTCTCGATAAACAGGTTCCCGTTGTTTTTTTAAAAAATCTATGATCCTGCGGATTTCTGTTTCCGAGACGTATGCCCCGTGGATGCGCTGCAGCTTGGCCGTACCTGGCGGCAAGAGAAGCATGTCGCCGCTTCCCAGTAAATCTTCAGCACCGTTGGAATCCAGGATCGTTCTGGAATCCGTGCGAGAAGAGACCTGAAAAGAAATCCTCGTCGGGAAGTTGGCCTTGATAATACCAGTCAACACATCCACCGAAGGCCTTTGGGTTGCAATAAGCAGGTGTATCCCTGCTGCTCGAGACATCTGCGCGAGTCGTGTGAGGGCTAACTCCACGTCCCTGGAGGCCACCAACATGAGATCAGCAAGCTCGTCAATGACAATTAAAACAAGCGGAAGCTTTTCATCAATTTGGCCCTCATCAGATGCCCCTGCCCCCCCTGATCCCACGGCATGTTTAACACTATCTTTTTCCTTGATCAGCTTCTTATTGTACTGATATATGTTTCGCACCCTCTTTTCGGCCATAAGAGTATAACGGCGTTCCATCTCTTGAACTGCCCAGTGTAAGGCCCGCGTTGCCTTCTTGGCTTCCGTGACCACAGGCACAATCAAGTGAGGAATACCATCATAGGCAGAGAGTTCGATCCGCTTGGGATCGACCAATACCAGTTTCACCTCCTCTGGGGTTGCCTTGTATAAAACACTGCAAATCATGGCATTTAAACCTACACTCTTGCCGGCCCCCGTGGCGCCTGCGATCAAAAGGTGAGGCATTTTTACCAGATCTGTTACGAATGGATTTCCCAAAATGTCCTTGCCCAAAGCCAGGGTGAGCTTGGACTTGGATCCTTGAAAGGCTTCAGAGGCAACAATATCTCTGAACTTGACTGTCTCCCGCTCTGCATTGGGGACCTCGATGCCAATGACCCCTTTGCCCGGAATGGGGGCCACAATGCGAATACTCGCGGCTCGAAGGGCAAGAGCCAGATCGTCTGTCAGGTTCACAATCTTGTTGATCTTGACTCCCGGTGCGGGCTCGTACTCGTACATGGTCACCACAGGTCCTGGAGAAACAGCCACGACCTTCCCTGAGACATCGAAGTCACTCAGTTTTTTCTCCAACAGCCTCGACTGCATCTGAATGCTCTCGCGGTCCGTTGCCTTGATATCAGATCCGCCACCGTCCAGCAGGTTCAGAGAAGGCACCCTGAACCCGTGATCATCGGTCATGAATTCAAATACTTCCTGTCGTTCGATAGGAACCTCTTTGAATTTCTTGTGTGGACGTTCTAGAATCTCTACAGGAACGTCCTTTTTTTGCGAAAGCTTCCGGCCTGTCTTGGCCCTTCTCTTTGCCTTATGGCGGCGCTCCTTCCAAATTATCCAGCCTGCCTTTGCACGGGCAAAAATATTTATACACAAAGTGGAAAGCCACCCGAAAAGAGTCATCAGTGATAGCCGGGTAGTCATAATGAATGCAATGGTCCAAATGGTGAGCAGAAAAACAAGCCCGCCGGCTGAATTCACATATCTCACGACAACCTTGGCCAACGGGATTCCTAGAATCCCGCCGCTGGAAAAGCGCTTTCCAAAAAGAAGGTAATGGGTGTGATGCATTGACAGGAGTCCGCCTGTTGTCACCATTAACAGGAGTCCGCCGACAAGGGTGATAAGAATGGCGCCCCTGGAGTACGCCTTGAAAACATATGATATGATGATAAGCAAAACAATGGGTATCCAGAAAGCGCCTAACCCAAACACAGCGACGAGAAAACCGGCCACGTGAGCCCCGGCCGGTCCAAAGAGGTTCCGCACCTCTCCCGACGTCTGGACACGATTAACGCAAGGGTCTGATGGGTGGTAGGAAAGGAGGCTTGCAGCTGTAAATATCAGAATGAAAATCAGGACAACCCCCAGAATTTCCTTTCGCATCTTGTTCTTTCATACCTCCGAATTAATAAAGGCCTGGCTAGCTCTGATTTTATCAAGGTCTTGTTTCATTATGGACCGGACCGTGTCCCTGAGGGCTTTTTTGGCCTTGCTGTTGCAAGAAGCAGTCTCAACCGGCGGATGAATACTAACAAGGATACGACCGGGGCTGATGCGAAGACTCCCCTTTGGCATGACGTGGTGAGTTCCACAGATCACAACCGGAACGATAGGCCGTCCGGAACGAATGGCCAGGTGAAACCCACCAGCCTCAAATGGTTTGATTTCACCATCCGCGCTTCTGGTCCCCTCTGGAAAAATGACCACAGACACCCCTTGGGCAATTTTTTGAGCTGCCTGTTGAATGCTGTTGTGTGCTGATTTCCGGTTGGACCGGTCAATACTGATATATCCAACCCGCGCCATAGACTGCCCAAAAACCGGAATCTGGAAAAGCTCCTTCTTGGCCAGCCACCGAAACTGAACAGGAAGATATCCAAGCAGGGCCAGGATGTCGAACATGCTCTGGTGGTTAGCCATGTATATGTATGTCGCACAAGAATCAATGTGATGCAATCCTCGAACAGTGACCTTTACCCGGCTGACAAGGAGCACTGACTTGGCCCAGAACCTCCCCGCCAGATGGGAGAGGTCGCCACCCTTTTTCCAAAATGACAAGGCAATGGCAGCCAGGGCACAAATGAAGGTGATCAACACAATCCACGTTGGAACAACAACGGTTCGGATCATAGGTCAGTAATTCGGCCGTGAAAAAAACCGGCGTTTCAGATTACGCCAAGATCTTAAGGGTTTCAAAGATGCTATCGCAAAACCGTATAATGCTCTCTCTTTGTGCGGCATTAGCATAATGGATGCAGTCACATCGAACCCGGTTTCGGGTTCGGACCAACAATTCAAAGGAGATTGCCGTTGATCTTAACTCAACAGCGAAGTAAAAGGGCTGACAGTCCTTATGGGCCGTCTGAACTTCATCCAGGAGACGATCCTCCACAGGTATCCAGTACAGACCTTCCATCTGGGAAGGGCCATAACGCTCATCGAGATAGGACTTGAGCTTTTCATAGTCCTCTGGCCGGAGTTCATCGATACGGTACTGTTTCATTTCAGTTCAGGAAGGCCACGTCCTGGGCGTGGATTCTTAGCTTTTTTGTATCACACCATTAGACCACAATAAAGCAAAAATCCCGCATTACCGTCAGTGATGCGGGATTCTTTCTGTCCTTAACTAAACAGATATTACGATTTATTGTCGTCCTTGACCTCCTCAAAGTCAGCATCAACCACATCTTCATCTGTTGGGGGCCGAGATTCAGCCTGGGCCGAGGGGCCACCAGCCTCTGCTGATTCATCTCCAGCCTGGCCCGCGGCAGAGGCCTGAGCATACATAGCCTCTGCCAATTTGTGAGAGGCTTGCATGAGTTCTTCACTCAGCTTATTGATCTCTTCGGTATCGGTCCCCTCCATGGCCTTCTTCAACCGTTCCATAACTCCTTCGAGGTTTGTCTTGAGTGTGGCGTCAACCTTGTCACCCAGTTCTTTGATGGACTTTTCGGTCTGATAGATAAGGCTGTCTGCCTGATTCCTGGCTTCAACCAGTGCTTTTTTCTTCTTGTCCTCATCAGCGTGCAGCTCGGCCTCCTTAATCAACTTCTTAATTTCCTCTTCTGACAGCCCGCTTGAAGCCGTAATCTGGATCGATTGTTCCTTGCCCGTTCCCAGATCCTTGGCCGAGACATGGACTATGCCGTTGGCATCAATGTCAAAAGCAACCTCGATTTGAGGAAGACCCCTGGGCGCGGGGGGAATTCCAACCAGTTCAAAGCGGCCCAGGGTCTTGTTGTATTCAGCCATTTCGCGTTCGCCCTGAAGCACATGTATTGAAACTGCCGGCTGATTATCAGCGGCAGTGGAGAATATCTGACTCTTCTTGGTGGGGATGGTGGTGTTCTTTTCAATCAGCTTGGTAAATACGCCGCCGAGTGTTTCAATGCCAAGGCAAAGGGGAGTAACATCGAGAAGAAGGACATCCTGGACATCACCTTTTAAGACCCCCGCTTGAATGGCGGCGCCTGCGGCTACCACCTCGTCCGGGTTGACACCCTTATGTGGTTCCTTGTTAAAAATCGCTTTCACCTTTGCCTGGACGGCCGGCATACGGGTCATGCCACCCACCAAGATGACTTCGTTGATGTCCGAGGGCTTCAAGCCTGCGTCTTTGAGGGCAGTCTTGCAAGGTCCAACGACTTTTTCCAAAAGGTCATCAACCAAGGATTCCAGCTTGGCCCTTGTCAGCTTGATATTCAAATGTTTCGGTCCACTGGCGTCGGCCGTGATAAAAGGCAGGTTTACGTCGGTCTCCATAGAGGTAGAAAGCTCCATCTTGGCCTTTTCTGCACCCTCCTTCAGACGCTGCAAGGCCATTTTGTCATTACGGATGTCGATTCCCTGCTCCTTCCTGAATTCCTTGGCCAGATAGTCGATAATCCTTTGATCAAAATCCTCACCCCCTAAGTGGGTGTTACCATTTGTGGATTTTACCTCAAAAACACCTTCTCCGATCTCCAGTACGGAAATGTCAAAGGTGCCGCCGCCCAAGTCAAACACAGCTATCTTTTCATCTTTCTTCTTGTCGAGCCCATAGGCCAGAGAAGCTGCAGTCGGCTCATTAATGATGCGCAAAACGTTAAGTCCTGCGATCTTGCCTGCATCCTTGGTGGCCTGCCGCTGGCTGTCATTAAAATAGGCAGGCACGGTGATTACTGCTTCGGTGACCTTCTCACCCAGGTATTCCTCTGCCGTTTTTTTCATGGATTGCAGGACATGAGCCGAGATTTCGGCCGGGCTGTAAGCCTTGCCCTGAATCTCCACATGTGCGTCACCGTTGGCCGCCTGTAAAATCTTGAAAGGCGAGATTTCTTTGTCCTGCTGGACTTCTTTCGAAGCATACTTTCGTCCAATGAGTCGCTTGACGGCAAACACCGTGTTCTCAGGATTTGTGACCGCCTGTCGCTTGGCAGCTTGGCCTACCAGGCGCTCCCCGCTGCCGCTCCACGCAACCATGGATGGAGTGGTCCTTGCCCCCTCAGGGTTGGTGATGACTTTGGGATCCCTCCCTTCCATTATGGCTACACAAGAGTTGGTTGTGCCAAGATCGATTCCTATCACCTTACTCATCACTTTCCTCCTTACAGCGTATGTTCAACCCTAATCAACTCGCAGAAAGCTGTCAGGTTCAAACTAATGAACTGTTATCTTTGTCTCCGACTTGTCCCCGACACGCTCTGGTTTCACCTCGGCTTTGGCATCCGGCCTTTTTGAAACAACAACCATGGGGGGCCTGACCAGCCGGTCCTTGAGCATGTAACCCTTTTGAAGTTCGTGAAGCACTGTATTTTCAGGGTGTTTCTCAGATTCTTCTTGCGACACGGCCTGGTGGAAATTCGGGTCAAAGGGCTTTCCCAGTGTCTCCATACGAACTACGCCGAATCTTTCAAGGCTGTCCATGAGCCCTTTTAATGTCATCTCCACGCCTTCACGGATGCCTTTAAAGGCATCCTCATTCTCTTCGTGCTCCGTGGCAAGAGCCCGCTCAAGATTGTCTACAATCGGCAAAATCTCTTTGATAAGGGATTCATTGGCGAATTTCCTGAACTCATTCATCTCCCTTTCGCTACGCTTCTTGTAGTTTTCAAAATCCGCCGTAACCCTTTGAAGGCGCTCATAATTGGCTTCAGCCTTGGCTTCCGCGGCCTTCAGGCGTTCTCGAGGGCTTTCCTTCTTATGAGCCTTTTCCTTTGCCTTGTGCGAGGTTTCCCCATGCAGCTCCTCGGCCACTTCAGTCTCAGATGCTTCCCCGGATATGGCCTGGTCGCTGCTGCCGGTCAAAAGGATCTCCTAACATCTACTTGATCTTGTTGAGTTTTGCGTTGATGGAAATTATGGAATCAAAATAAGAACCACACAGGGGTTTGTCAAGGGGCTGTTCAACGAAGAGATGTGGTCCTTGGTTATTAAGGGTTCGCGAAGAAATAAATTTGCATTTTCTGGAGTCGAGGCGCACGCATGGCAAGGCGCGAGGAGGGCGAATAGCAAGCTATTTAAC
>DAOUWN010000238.1 GCA_030667105.1 Deltaproteobacteria bacterium | reverse complement strand
TGAACGAAAAGTGCACTTGCTGTGGAGAGTGCGAAAAGGTTTGCATGACGAAGCTTCCCGATGAATTCAATTTTGATATGTGTACGATGAAAGGCGCCTATCTGCCGCATGAGACGGCCTTTCCCATGCGCTACGTCATTTCTCCCAAGATTATCGGCACAGAGGACGCAAAGAAGTGTGTTGAGGCCTGTAAGTACGATGCTATCGATCTGGATATGCAACCCAAGACCATAAATCTCAAAGTGGGGGCCATTATCTGGGCCACGGGTTGGAGGCCCTATGACGCTTCCAAGATAGATAATCTCGGATTCGAATATCCCAACGTCATCACGAACATGATGATGGAACGCCTTGCCGCTCCGAACGGCCCCACCAAGGGGAATATCCTCCGTCCGTCGGATAACAAGAAGATCACAAAGATCGGTTTTGTTCAGTGCGCAGGCTCAAGAGACGAGAATCACCTGCCCTACTGTTCGTACATATGCTGTATGGCATCTCTGAAACAAGCCACCTATGTGAGGGAGCAGTATCCTGAGGCAAAGATCTATATCTTTTATATCGACGTCAGGGCGCCAGGAGAGCGTTACGAAAAGTTCTACAAGAAGATCAAAGAGGATGAAAATGTCTTCCTGATTAAGGGGAAGGTGGCAGAAGTTCAGGAAGATGCGAGTACCAAGGATATTACGGTGGTGGCAGAAAACGCAGTGACCGGCGAAAAAATCCGGGAAACGCTTAACATGGCTGTGCTCGCCACAGGGATGGTTCCGAACACGGCGGACACCAAGTTGCCAGGTAATGTCAAGTACGACCCGGATGGTTTTGTGGTTTCGGATCTTGCCCAAGGCGGTATGTTTGCCACGGGTTGCGCGGCAAAGCCCCTAGATGTTATTTCATCCAATCAACATGCCACTGGCATGGCCCTTAAGGCCATTCAGACTTTGGTGAGCAGGTAGGAGGTAATCCATGGAAAAGAAGTTAGGCGTATACATTTGCAAAGGTTGTGGGCTGGGAGAGGCTCTGGATATAGAAAAACTGGAAAAAAAGGTCCCGCCGAAAGTCAAGATCCGCAAGGTGCATCCTATCCTGTGCTCTCCGGAAGGCGTTGATCTCATCAAGAATGACATAGAGAACGAAGGGGTCAATACGGTTGTTATTGCCGCCTGTTCACGACGCGTGCTTTGGGATGTCTTTGATTTTCGTCCGGCCATTACTGAAAGGGTTAATTTGAGAGAAGGCGTGGTCTGGAGCCATAAGCCTCGAGAAGATGCCATGCCCGAGGAGGGGCCCCAGGTTGATGAGTGGATTCAAGAGATGGCTCAGGACTATCTGCGCATGGGCATTGCCGAGGCCGAAAAGATCGAGCCTGCCGAGCCTTACAAGCCAGAGGAAGAGATTGACAAACGGATCATGGTCATGGGAGGCGGTGTCACCGGCCTGAGTGCGGCCATCGAGGTAGCAAAGGCGGGCTATGAGGCGACTGTCATTGAAAAGGAGGCACAAGTCGGCGGGTTTGCGGCCAAGATGCGCAAGCAGACACCCTGGTCCTCCCCCTATGAGAGCTTGCAAACGCCTGTCATTCAAGAAATCATCAAAGAGGCCGAAGCCAATCCAAAGATCACCATCCGTACAGAGACTGAGGTGGCCCGTGTCTTCGGCGCCCCCGGGCTTTATGATGTGAGCTTTAAGGCGCCCGGGACCGAGAGCAAGTGGGACATACCGGCGCCTGTAGCGGCGGCTGAGGGAGCAGAGCCCCCACCGCAACCGCCCGGCGCTGACGAGGCTACGCCCGATAACCCTGCCAACATCCTGGCCAAGGATCCTGATGCTGAGCGCTTTGGGGCCATTATTCTGGCTACTGGCTGGAAGCCCTATGAGCTGAAAAAAGAGGCCGAAGAACCTGCAGAGGCGGAGGGTGAAGCACCCAAGGAGGCCGAAGGCGAAGCACCCAAAGAAGAAGAGCCTACTTATGAGCATCTGGGATTCGGAGCGATACCGGATGTCGTTACCAATGTGGCCTTTGAAGAGATGGCGGGCCAGGGCAAGATCTTGCGCCCATCTGACGGAAAGCCCGCCGGCAGCGTGGCCTTTGTTCAGTGTCCCGGACAGGGATCTGACGCAGACTTCCCTTATGCTTCTTCCATTACCAGCATGGTAGCCTTGAAGCAGGCAAAATACGTGCGAGAGGACAACCCTGATGCCAAGGCCTATATCTTCTATCAGCATATGCGCACCCTCGGGCAAAATGAGTATTTCTATAAGAGCATCCAGCAGGACGAGGGGATTTTCCTGACCAAAGGGGATGTGGTGAGCGTGTCTCAAAATGGCGATGAGCTGGTATTAGAGGCCAATGATACGCTGCTCGGTGAAAACATAAAGGTAGCCGTGGATATGGTCGTGCTGGGCACGGGTATGGTGCCGGTCACAAGGGATGATCCGATCCTAAATCTCGCGTATCGACAAGGACCTGGGTTTAAGGATCTTGACCTCTTTGACGGGTATGCAGATTCGAATTTCATCTGTTTTCCCTATGAGACCCGAAGGACGGGTATTTATGTGGCAGGCTGCGTGCGCAGGGCGTTAGGCATTCAGGAGTGCAGGGAGGATGCGACCGGTGCTGCCTTAAAAGCGATCCAGTGTCTCGAGTCGGCCAACCGAGGCGTTGCGGTGCACCCCAGGTCATGGGATATGACATTTCCAGATTTTTTCTTCCAGAGGTGTACACAGTGCAAGCGATGTACTGAGGAGTGTCCCTTTGGGGCCTTAGATGACGACGAAAAAGGTACACCGCTACCCAACCCGACCCGATGTCGAAGGTGCGGTATCTGCATGGGGGCGTGTCCGGAACGTATCATCAACTTCTCAGATTACAGCATTGATTCCATTGGGTCCATGGTAAAGGCTATCGACGTTCCCGAAGATGATGAGGAAAAACTGAGGGTCCTGATACTTGCATGTGAGAATGATGCCTATCCGGCCCTGGATATTTGCGGCCTGAATCGGCTCAGCTATAATGCTCACGTTAGGATTATTCCGGTCAGGTGCCTGGGCTCGGTGAACGTGGTCTGGATCAAGGACGCCCTGTCCAAAGGGATGGATGGCATCCTGATGATCGGCTGCAAGTTCGGTGACGACTACCAGTGTCATTTTATCAAGGGAAGCGAACTGGCCGACATCCGCATGGACAAGATCGGCGAGGCCCTGCTGAGCCTGGCCCTTGAAAAAGAGCGTGTGCAGCAGCTCCAGATTGCCATTGACGAATATGACAAGCTGCCAGGTATGATCGCAGAGTTTATGGAAGTAATACACGGAGTTGGCCCCAACCCGTGTAAGGGGTACTAGTAAGATCATTGGAGTATTGGAGAAATACACCATCCCGACATGGGCCGAGCTTCGACACTCCATGCCAAGCGCGTAGAATCTAAGTATAGAGCTTTGTTCGGCTATAATCGCATGAGGAGGTAGGAAAATGGCAGAGAGCAAGTGGGTGGATCCTGATCTTAGCTTTGTCAAGCAGCTCAAGACATTGGGGGGAGACACACTCAAGAAGTGTTACCAGTGCGCCACGTGTTCGGTAGTGTGTCCCATCTCTCCGGAGGAAAAACCATTTCCGAGAAAGGAGATGATTGCAGCCCAGTGGGGGTTGAAAGACAAGCTTGTTGGCAACCTGGATGTTTGGCTTTGCCATCAGTGCAATGATTGCTCGACTTATTGTCCGAGAGGGGCAAGGCCAGGAGACGTGCTCAATGCTGTGAGAGCTTACAGTATTTCGGAGTATGCCTGGCCGAGCTGGCTGGGCAAGCTGGTGCCGGATGGCAGGTTCTGGTGGCTCATGCTGGGAATACCCGTGGCCATTTTTCTTTTGCTACTAAGCGCAATCGGTCATTTGCACATACCGAGTGGTGAAATCGAATTTGCCAAGTTCTTTCCCACACTCTGGGTGGATATTGTATTTGTCCCTCTTGCAGTGCTGTGGATTCCACTGACCTTTGGCATCGGGATTGCAAGATTTATGAGTGACATCCACAAGAAAGCCCTTGC
>DAOUWN010000225.1 GCA_030667105.1 Deltaproteobacteria bacterium | reverse complement strand
TGAATGCTGAATGGCTTTTTTCCCCAGAACAGCCAAGAGAGAATACATCAAGGAAACGATGAGCATCAAAACCGATCCTTGCTCCTTGAAGATGGCCTGAAACGGAGCAAGGTATCCTTGTTTCACTTCAGCACCGTGCAAAACATAAGTACCTATTACCACACATCCTATTCCAACCACCCCAAAAATATTCGGAACCTCTTCCAGTACAAGAAATCCTGTGAATATCATAAAGACCGGGGTAAAAGACAAAAACGGAATAGAAAGGGAAAGGGGAGACACCTTGATAGCCCTCATGTAAAGGTAAAAAGCAAAGGCGTCTAAAGGCACTAGTATAGAGACTGTCCGCCAGAAGACCCGGTCCAGTTCAGGAACAGGTATGAAAGGAAGGGTAATCAATACAAACGGAAGGTTGAACAGCGAAGCTGCGACCGCCATCTCAAGGGCTGAGAAACGGCCAAAGAACTTTTTGGTAAGGGCATCTCCAGTAGCAACCGAAAGCGCTGTCGCAAGGGCAAGGGTGAACCAGAGCAAGGGATCCGCCTCATCAAATCTCATCGCCATAGATGGAATGTTTTGCCAAATAGACGACAAGGCCATGGAATTTCTGGGCCTTCAGGAAGAAGACATAAATGACATCATGGGGGAAGTATTGGAATCTGTTTAAAAAATCTCAGAACAGACGCCTGAAGAGTAAAATAGTGTATTACTTCCTTGGTTTAAAATATCTTATATCCAGAATAGAGCCCTTCCTTTGTTTCTTCGGTTCAAAGACCGCCTCAACGGGCATGCCGATGTAAACATCTTCGGGCTTCACCTCGCCCAGGCAGTGAACGAGCCCTCCGTTGGTGTCATCAATGCGAACCATGGCGACGAGAACAGGTTGATCACTGTCGCTTCCATCAAGCTTTCTATGACACACCGTGAAGGTGTGCACCCGTCCTTGTGGCAAAACCTCGACGTAATTGTCCTCGATCCTGGCAAAACAACGTTCGCAGTAAATTCGCGCCGGGAGGTAGACCACGCCACATGAAGTGCATTCGGCAGCCACGAATTTGCCGTTTACGACACCCTGAAAAAAATTTTCTCCCGCTCTTCCCGCGGTGTACACATAGTTTACAGGAATTCTCCCACGCCAATGGGTTAGGTCTACAGTCCTACTGTGTCGTTCAGCTAGTCCCATCTATTGAACCTCCTATTTCATAACCGTTCACGGGGCTCAGGGCTTTCACCCAACACCTGAACCCCGTGGACCGTTACCCTATCGGCTTGAAATACTCTATATCAGTGATAGCCCCAATGCGCTCGGCTTCAGGTCGCCATGCGGCCTTGACCCGCATGCCGACAAAGATCTTTTCAGGCTTGACCTCATCGACAAGATGAAGGATGCCCATCCCCCTGGAGGCCCCATCGATCTCAATTACGGCAGGGGTGTAAGGACGCTGGCCCTTGGGGATACGCCCTGCGGCCCAGTCCACGTAACTGATGGCAAAGGTGTTGACCGTGCCCGTATCCTTGACAGGGACCCACTCGTCGGTAACCTTCCAACACCTTTCGCAAAACATCCTGGGAGGAAGCATGATTCTGTTGCACTCACGGCATCTCCTGGCCATGATCCGTCCCTGCTTTAGCTCTTCGAGATATCGCCCAATGGCAACCCCGTTGTCCCAGGCGTACTGGAGGTTCGGCTCCCAGTCCACCGTGAAGACCTTCCCTTTTGAGAAATCCTTATAACTCAAACGAGTTGCTGTTTTTTCCAACAGATCAGCCGTGATCTCCATGAAACCACCTCCTTAGTGCTTCGATTCGCAACTACTGTAACGTATTTGAAGATGTTAAGTTTGCGCATTTGCTTACTCCATTCGGCCCGAGCTCATGGCCGAGGGCAGCACTAATTCCTGAGGACTTCGACTGAGCTCAGCCGAAGTCTAAATAAATTCGTTATCGAATTTATGAATCGATGGACTTAGCTTCGCATCACCACAACAGTACCCACCTGCATCAAATCGCCCCAGGCCTGAGCCACGCCCGTGGTAGGTCTTCCGGGAACCTGGCGATTGCCTGCCTCTCCCCGGAGCTGCAAGAAGATTTCGACGACCTTCATCAGACCGCCCGCGGCAATTGGGTTACCTACCCCCAGAAGTCCTCCGGAAGGACAAACAGGCAGGTTCCCGTCTCTTTGAGTCACGCCATCTGCCAGCAGTTTCGGAGCCTCTCCCTTTCCGCACAGCATCAACCCCTCCATGTGATGAAGCTCCTTGTATGTAAATGGATCGTAAGGTTCGGCAATGTGAATCTCCTTGTGAGGCTCCCGTATACACGCCATCTTATATGCCTGGCGGGCCGCCACCTCCAAATATTCCGGATAGCAAAGGTCTCTGGTGCACCAGTAGGCCGTATCCAGTGCATAACCCACACCATCGATCCACACGGGCTTGTCCGTAATGCGCCGGGCCACGTGCTCTGCGGCAAGGACCACGGCCACGGCCCCGTCGCTGGTGGGGCTTATATCCAGACGGTGTACGGGATAGGCCAGCACCTCGGAGTTGAGCACGTCCTCTACGGTAATCTCCTCTGCGATCTGTGCGGCCGGATGGTCAAGGGCATTCTTCTTGTTCTTTACTGCCACCGGCGCTATGTCCTCTTTAGTAAAGCCATATGTATGCATGTAACGACGCATCTCCATGGCAAAAATCCAGATCAAGGTCGGATACAAGGGCTGTTCGGTAGTATGATCAAAAATCGTCAGAAAGGCGCCTGCAGGATGGGGATAGCAACTCGACATCTTCTCTTCTGCCACTACAAGGCATGTATCGAACATGCCTGAGGCCACGTGAAACCAGCCGTGGATTGGCGCAAAAACGCCGGTGCCCCCTCCCACATAGTTGCGCATCACTGGCTTTCGATACGCACCGGATCCGTCGTGCAGGAACTCGCCGTTCATATGCACGCCGTCAAAGGCATCCGGCGCAGTGCCTATGGTTACGGAGTCGATGTCCTTCAAAGATAATTCACAGGAGTCCAGGGCCATCTTCGAGGCTTCATAGGCCAACTCCTTGGGGGTCTCAAGGGCCCTGCGAACGAACTTTGTCATCCCGGCCCCGACGATCGCCACTCTTCTCATTCCCATTTCAATGACCTCCCTCATTACTCATAACGGCTACGGCTCCGGTGGTGGTGGGGACACCTCGCCACGTCTGGGCCACCCCGATGTGGGTATCTTTGACCTGGTTCTTGCCTTTTTCCCCTCGCAATTGCAAGACAACCTCCAGTACCTTGTGAGCGCCATTGGCCTCGTAGAGGTGTCCCACGCCCAGGCATCCCCCTGACGGATTCACGGGAAGCTCCCCGTTGATCTCGGTAGCCCCCGATTCCGTGAGATACCCTGCTTCGCCCGGCTTGCACAGCTTGAGGGCTTCAAGGTGCTGAAGCTCCTTATAAGAGTATTCGTCATTGATTTCCACAAAATCGATCTCACTCCGCGGGCTTCTGATGCCTGCCTGCTTGTACGCCATCTCTGCGGCCAATCGCGTATAGACCGCTGAACCCCAGTCGCGGCTTTACAGAGTGGGAGTGTCGGAACACCATCCTATGCCGCAAATCCATATTGGAGACTCGCTGAGCGAGCCTGCCAGATCCTCTGATGCCAAAAGGACTACCACGGCACCATCAGAAGTAGGGGCAACATCAAGTTCCCTCAGTGGGTCTGAGACCACCTCCGCATTAAGGACATCCTCCACGGAAACCATGGCCCCGTGACCGGCCAGGGGGTTCGTAAGGGCATTGCGCCGATTCTTGACAACTACCAAAGCACAGGCATCTCGATTGGTTTGCGTCTCGTATAGGTATCGATTCATCTCTAAACCGGCGATAAAATCGGGATGCAAATCCAGCGGCCGATTGTAGACCGGGTCCAAGGCAAAATTTACCAACTCGGCCTGGGTAAGCATATTGGAGGCCTTGCTAAGGGCCTGCACAGCTACAATACGGCTGAATCCCGACTGAATCATCATGCAGCCCTGGGCCAGGGACTGCATAAAATCCCCGGCTATCGTGCTGACAGGCTTGTGTATGGCCCCCAACTGGTCATTGCTGTATTCATCTGCAATGCTGTAACCCTCGAAAAAATCCTCAGAAGTGGCCACAAACCCGTCTATGTCTTTGGGTTCCACGCCTCCATCTGAATACGCTTTCACTGCCGCCTCAT
>DAOUWN010000215.1 GCA_030667105.1 Deltaproteobacteria bacterium | reverse complement strand
TTAGCCTTGAACGAGTCGGTGTAAGCAAGGTTGAGGTTTAGCTTCAGGTCATCCTCGGACAGACCTAGCGCCAGGCCGATAAGCTGCGGAAGATAGAGGATAGAGATGTCAAGCGCATCATTGCGCATCTTTGAAACCTTGGCTTGGTATCCCTCCAGGTTGATCTGGCACATGGGACAAACAGTGACGATGCAGTCCGCCCCCTTGGCTGCCGCAAGGATACCGCCCACACGCTCCAAGGCCACCTCTTTTTTTGTGGACATCAGGGCCGCGCCGCAACACTTGGGACCCATCGACCAGGGGTGAATTTCAGCCCCTAGGGCCTTGATCACCGGTTCCATGGATCGAGGTTCTTCAGGATCATCATAGGAACAGTAAGGACGCAAGGCCTGACACCCGTAGTAAGGCGCAACGCGCATCCCCGAAAGCTTTTTCTTTAACAGAGCTTCGATATCTTTCGGTTTAAAATCGGTGCTGATCACATCCAGAAAGTGGCGTGCCTTGATCCCGCCTTTGTACGTCAAGCCCTCCACGGTCAGGACTTCATTTATCTTATCCAGTAGTTCCGGGTCCCGCTTGACGTGCTCACCAACCCTTGCAAGGTTTAGGTAGCAGGCGCTGCACGGGATCAGGATATCGCCCTTAGCGTCCATCCCCTCTGCCATTGCAAGGTTGCGGGCTCCAAGAACTATAGAGAGTAAATAGCTGTTCGACTCGGCCGCGCTCGCCCCGCAGCAGGTCCAGTCCTCTAATTCAACTAATTCTGATCCCAGCGCCTGCATTGCGGCTTGAGTCGATGCGCTATATTCGGAGGCCGTACCTTCAAGGGAACAGCCGGGATAGTAGATATACTTCATTCCTTTGCCTCCAGTTCCTCTACCTTGCGAAACATCGCGTCAAACCTGCCTTCACCAAAGAGCTTCGGCATCTCAAAGGAGACCTTGCCTTTGCCCATGAGCTTCATTCCGAGAGAAGCAAACTTGAACGGGAGGAAAGGGTTTTTCATGGAGAGGAAATAGCGGTTCATGAACTCCATCTCCCTAACCCTGCCATACCGCTGAACAGTATTCATGAAACACCGATAGAAGCGAATACTTCCCTTCTGGACATCTATCTCTTCGGCTGCGGCCATTCTCTTCAAAGCGCCAATGGTCTCTGTCAGGGGAAGGCCTCGCGGACAGCGCAGCGTGCAGTAATAGCACGCCGAACATACAAAAAATGTCTTGCTGCTCAGGATTTCCTCTTTTTGTCCCAACTGTACCAACCGCCACAATTGCCGGGGCGTATGATCCATGGCAAACGCATTGGGGCAGGAGCCGGAACAGGTGCCGCACTGCATACAGGCCTGAATGTTCTGCTGAATCGAAACCATAGGATTCGACTCAGCTGATTCATGAGCCTGACTGGTCAAATCTAGCGGTTGCGCGGTCATTGAACTTCTTCTCCTTCTAGCAAGCTGTCTACCTACAAAATTCCTTCCAGGGCCGCATCAATAACCTCAAACATCTGCTGGTCCCAATACCCACGAAGCACCGACGCGCTGTTGGGACACACGGATGCACAGGAACCGCAGCCCTGGCACATGAGTTCGTTCACCACGATTTTTCCCATATCTTCGTCATGGTATCTGGCTCCATACGGGCAGGCATCAATGCATAGTTCGCACAGGGAGCAAATGCTATGACGCACCTCGGCAACGACGCGGCCTGCGGCCAGTTGTTCATTGTTAAGGATCCTGAGGGCACGCTGAGCGGCCGCCTCGGCCATGGCAATCGACTCGGTGATGGACCGGGGTGAATGTGCCATGCCGCACACAAAAACCCCTTCTTTTATGAAATCCACCGGCCGCCATTTCGATTCCGCTTCCTGCAAAAAGCCGTCCTGATCTACTTCCAACCCAAAAAGATTTGCAAGTTCTTTCTGATTGCCGGAAACGATCCCTGTGCTGAGCACAAGAAGGTCTGGCCGCAACAAGATTTCCCGGCCCAGAATCGGATCTGTAGCCGTAATGGTGGGCCCGTCATTCTCAACGGACACCTTGGGCTTCTTATCTACCTCATACTGGATAAAGATAACCCCGAGCCTACGTGCCTTCGTATAATACGTCTCCAGGAAACCATAGGCCATGATATCCCGGTAAAAAACGTAAACCCGAACATCAGGGTTTTTCTCCTTAAGATAAAGGGCGTTTTTCAGCGCAGAAGCACAGCATATGCGACTACAGTAATTGCGCGGCTCTTCTCTCGAGTCCACGCATTGGATCATGGCAACCGCTTTGAGGTTGGAAGGGTCCAGAGTTCCGTCTGCCAGCTTTGCCTCCAATTCGTGCTGAGTGACAATGGCCTCGCTTTTGCCATACTCGTAAGCCTCTGTTTTGGCTTCATGAGCGCCTGTCGAGATAACCGTGACGCCGTGTTCAAGGCTTTCGCCGCCCCCATCTTCCTTTTCAATGGTTGTGACGAAATTGCCGACCAGTCCCTCGGAGTGGATTACCCGCGATTTCATGTGAACGCTGATGCCTGGATGTTTTTCCAAGGCGGCAACCGTTTTTTCAAGGAGATCCTGGGGTTGATTCCCTTCAAGGGTCCGATGCAGTGAGCGGATATTGCCTCCCAATTCTTCAGCCTGTTCCACCAGGCTCACATCAAAGCCGTGGTCGGCAATGGCCAACGCCGCAGTCATCCCGGCAATGCCGCCACCAACAACCAGAGCCTTCTGGATGATTTGGGTGGTTGGTACTGGTAAGGGGTCTATTGACTTCAGTTTGGCAATGCCTGTGGCTATCGTGGCATGGATACCCCGCCTTACCTGTTCCTTATCAGCCTCGGGGCCAGGGAATGCCGCGGTGCGAATGTCCACCACGTCCATTAGCACGGGGGAAAGCCTGACGGCTTCACCCAGTTCTCGCAGTTTTTTGGTATATACGTAAGGCATGCATCCGGCAATGAGCACTCTATTATCACTCGTGTCTTGCAGCTTTTCCTGAAGTTCATCCCAGCCTTCCTGTGTGCAGATGCGCTCAATGACTTCAACATGTCCAACCGAACCCGCGTCCTTCAGGCTTGCTCGGAGTGCGTCAAGGTCTACTGCTTCTGCCAGGGCGTCTCCGCAGGTACAAAGCGCCACAAAAACCCGCGGCAGCTCCATGGATACATTACGAAACTCCGCTTTTTCGCTCAGCACTTCCGCAAGACTTCCCCCTTTGGCGTGAATCAGGCTGGATGCGCCCAGGGCAGCCGAACTTGCCTGAATAACCGACTCGGAGATGTCCTTTAGGCCCGAGAACGACCCTCCCACGAACACGCCTTCCTGGGACGTGCGGCTTAAGGAAAAACCTTCAGGTTGGCAGAAACCCCACTGGTTCAGTTGAATACCCGTTGTTTCCGCCAACGCCTCGCTCCCTTCAGGCGGTCTCTGGCCGCAAGCGAGAACCGCAAGATCAAAAACCTCTTCATGCAATGCCCCACTGGTGTCCCCATACCGAATCATCAGGTCCCCGTCGTCCGAGGCTGCGGGCACAATCGAATGGACTCGGCACCTCTGGAAACGGACACCATATTCCTTTTCCGCCCGGTCTCGATAGCGCTGGAAGTTCTTTCCAAAAGTGCGCATGTCCATGTAAAAGATGGTAGTCTCCACCTCATCTTCGCTCTTCTCTTTTGCCAGTAGCGCTTCCTTGATGGCAAACATACAGCAGGCGGATGAGCAGAAGTCAGCATCTGCTTGCGGGTCGCGCGAGCCCACGCATTGCAACCAGGCCACCTTGCGGATCTCCTTGCCATCGCCAGGTCTTATGAACTTTCCCTGACTTGGTCCCGTACCGCTTAGCATCCGCTCGAATTCAACACTGGTAACAACATTGGGAAATACCCCGTATCCGTAAGTATTATTGCCTGTTGCAGGATCGTAAGAGGAAAAGCCCGCAGCGAGAATGACCGCGCCCACTTCAATTTGACGCTCTCCGATGCGCTCAATTTTCTGATGAAGCCCAAGAATCAGTCTGACCATGGTCTCCGGATCAAAACGCTTCCATATGTAATCTATAGCGCCGATCTTCATCGCTTCCACGGCCGCCTCCACCCTGGCCGCCGCCTCCACTGTGGCATAATGCATCATTACTACCGGAAGCTCGGGGCGCATTTCCTTGGCTCGCCTCAGCACCTCCACACCATCCATAACCGGCATCTCAACGTCCAGCAGCATCAGGTTAAAGTCTTCTTTGGTCATCTTCTCCAGGGCTTCAGCCCCGGAAGCGGCCGTGTCCACCCGGAAGCCTTCATCCCCCAACCATTCCTTGAGTGAATCACGAACAACCATTTCATCATCCACAACCAGAATGCGAAATCCGCGCCGTGCTTTCTCCCCGAAATCAATGGCATTGGTGGGACAGACCTTCTCACACTCGCCACACAGGGTGCAGGAGGCCAGATCTACGACGTAATGATTGGGAATGTTATGAGGAACCGGCAGGTAGATTGCCTTTCTTTTGGTCAGACCGGCATTGAACTCATCG
>DAOUWN010000065.1 GCA_030667105.1 Deltaproteobacteria bacterium | reverse complement strand
CAGTTTTATAGTAGCAGGAGATAGAATGTTGGCAAAAAGGGAGGCGACCAGGTTGGTCTCGTCGCTGTCAGTAACAGCCAGCATGATGTCGGCCCCTTTTATTCCTGCCTGCTCAAGGATGGCCGGACTACTCCCGCAACCCTGGACCGCCTGCACATCCAGGCTTTCAAAAACCCGGCGCAAAGCTCCCGCATTGTTGTCAATGACCACAACTTCCTTGTTTTCAAGGGCAAGACGGCTAGCAATGTGGAAGCCAACCTCACCCGCGCCAACAATGACAATTTTCAATGTAATCACTCCCAGCTAAGTTAATCCTTTGACGTTTTTCAAGAGCCAAGTCCAGTCAATTATGCGATCATCCTCGGGCAGGGCCATGTCTGGTCCCCGAACTGTCACATTCGTTTGATGGGACGAGGCTGATTTGGCGGGTTGTCTTTTCAACAGGATCGATAAGCGGAATTTCCGCGCCATCCCTTTTTGTAATACCCACTTCAGTAAATTTTCGTGCCGAGGCCAAGACTCTCCGTTCAAAAGAGCCGATGACCTGGTTATACGTTGATACACACCTCTGAACGTCTCGGCCCAGCCTGTCCAGGTGTTCTGTCATTGTGTTGATTCTCTCGTAGAGCTCCTTGCCCAGGTTGCTAATGACTTCGGCGTTCTTGGCCATGGTTTCTTGTCGCCACCCAAAGGCCACGGCCTTGAGAAGAGAAATGAGGGTTGTTGGAGTGGCCAATATGACACCCTTATCCACACCTTCTTCGATGAGGCCGGGATTCTGTTCTAAGGCTGAGCTGAAGAAGTTTTCTCCGGGTATGAAGAGGACCACAAATTCAGGGGTCGGCTGAAACTGTTCCCAGTAGCTCTTTTGCGAGAGTTTATTCATATGGGCCTGGATCTGTTTGGAATGGAGGACCAACTTGCTTGCCCTTTCTTCCTCTGTTTCAGCTTCCAGGGCTTCCAGATAGGCAAGAAGCGGGGCCTTGGCATCCACTACAATCTGTCTCTCATTGGGGAGCCTCACAATCATATCAGGTCGCAAGCGACCTTGCTCGGCATCTCTGGTTTCTTGTTCAAAGAAATCACAGTATCTCAGCATACCGGCCAGTTCAGCAACCCTCCTTAAAGTGATTTCTCCCCACCTTCCACGCACCTGAGGGGTTCTGAGCGCCTTGACCAGATTCGCGGTTTCCTTGTGCAGGAGCTGCTGAGTTGTCATAAGCGACTGAACCTGTTCTGTGAGGCCGCCATAGGCCTCCTGTCGAACCCTTTCCATATCCTGGACCTGCCTGTCATATTTTTCCAGTGATTGCTTAATGGGTTCGACAACCCGCTTCACCTCTTTCTGACGCAGTTCCAAATCGGTCTTGGCTGCCTCCTGGTACCTGGCAAGGGTCGCCGTGGCCAGGTCAAGAAAAGATTCCTGGCTGTTTTTCAATGCTGTGGCAGAGATGGCCTGGAAGGTATCCGTGAGCTTTTGTTTTGCTTTCTCAAGCAATTGTAGCTTTTCATCAGTTGCCAGGCGTTCTTTTTCTATGATGATTTCCAGCTTGGCCTGTTTCTCTCTCAGTTCCGTGATGTTTACTGTGAGGTCTTTGACCTCGCCTGTCTTTTCTTCAAGGGCCTGTTGCACATGGCCCATCTGTTCAAGCTTGGCCTTGGCAGCGGAGCGCTCTTCAGAGATCTTTAGCATGTTGGCTTCAGTGTGGCTCAACTTTTCTTGCAAATGAGCAATCCTGCCGTTTTTGTCTTGGAGTTCTTTCTCTTTGCTCCGGATGGCCTCCTCCAACCGTGCAATGTCAGCGCTGTTCTGGGCAAGGACCCTTGACGCCTTTACACTGATTCTTGACCTTGCCACCAGCCATGCAATCAGGCCACCAAAAACGCCGCCAAGAACAAATATTAGGAGATAATTAAGGTAATCCACGGAGGGCATTGTCTAACCTGCTCGTTAAAAATACTGAAGCTGAAAGCTCAAGGCTCAAAGCTGAAAGGTAAGAAAGGACCAACGATTGAAGCTCAAGTTGGTCAATCCCATCATCATTAAAGCAATTTCCTTTGAGCTTGTACTCACACACTGATCCCGAGTGATTCATACAATCTCTCAAAATTGACCTTTTCCTCGATGAGGCTGATGCCGCAATAGACTTTTTCTTTTTCCCTCAGGCGAAGCTTGCCGGAGAGTTCCTAGACCTTTTTTGCCACTGAATAAGTGTCATCTCGAACCACAACAATGGGTATGCCCTTCAACTCGGCTCTAGCAACCACAATTTCATTGGGATAAAGATTGCCGGTGAGGATAAGGCACTGCGTCATGGCCTCAACGGCTGCCAGTTGTATATCGGCCCGATCGCCGCCCACAATCACCGCATTATTTCTGGTTTTCCTGATATATTCAAGGGCACGATCAACCTGCATCCCTCCGATCAGAAAGTGCTCGATCAGGCCATCCAGTTTATTGCGGCAGCAAAGCACATCGCCGGCAAGGGTATCCACTATATCTCCGATCATTACTGAACCCAGGACAGCATCCTCGGGAAGTATGCCAAAGACCGGGATCCCTTTCCGTTCAAGGAAGGGTACAATCAAGTCCTGGATGTTGTCCAAATAGCCTGCGTGTACTCTGTTTATGATAGCTCCCAAGAGACGTTCCCCCAGTACCCCCTGGGCATTCAAGACGGCATCCAGATAGAATTCCTTATCATAGTAATCCACCAAAAGGACACGGGCATTGAGTCTTTCGATAACGTGGTATCCTGATATATCAAAAGATTTTCCTGACTCAAGCTTGCCTGCACCCCCAATGATGACCACATCTTTTTCTTGTGAAACGGCTTCAAAGGCGTCCAGGATCTTCAGATCCAGTCCAGGACATTCACCACGGCAGCCATTCACCATCAGGTCGTGGGTCAAGACCACAGGGCAGAGTGTCTCCACCGGATCCTTCAACATAAGCACCCTGTGGATAAACCACGCGTCCTTATCAGTCAGCACACCGTCTATCTTAATAGGCAGCCGGCCAAAGGGCTTGAAATATCCCACCTTGAGCCCGTCTTTGAGAAACCGCTGACCTATTCCCATGACTGTCAGGTTTTTTCCTGAATACCCGGTTGTTGATCCTACGTATAGACAAACCATTTTTCCTGTCTCCCCTCACTCTTGTATGGTGATTCTGGCATCCACTGCCACTACGCCCTGACCCTCCGGGCATACCAGAAGTGGATTAATATCCGCCTCAACGATTTCAGGAAAGTCCATGGCCATCTGAGAGAGCCTCACAAGGGCATCCCTGATCCCTTCAATATCTGCAGGCGCCTCACCCCGCACCCCGCGGAGCAGCGGAAACGATCGGATTTCGCGGATCATTGCATCGGCGCTCTCAACGCTAAGCGGCGCAATTCTAAAGGACACATCTTTCAATACTTCAACATAGATTCCACCAAGGCCAAACATAACCATAGGGCCGAACTGCATGTCCCGGGTAATCCCCAGGATCACCTCCTTGCCCTGTGTTATCATTTCTTGAACCATCACTCCCAGGATGCGCGCCTCTGGCTGCCGCAGTTGAATGTTCGAAGTTATGTCAAAAAAGGCCTCTTCCACCGCGGCGTGGTTTTCGAGTTTGACGCGAACCCCCCCCATGTCGCTCTTGTGGAGCACATCGGGTGAGGCAATCTTCATGACAACAGGATAACCGATCTCTGAAGCCGCCTTCACAGCCTCCCTGGTGGTCCCGGCAATCCGGTTTTCAGGTAGCCTGAATCCATATGCTCTCAGGATCTCCCTGGCTTCATTTTCGATTAGATCGTGTCGGTGCTGGTCGATGACAGACGCAAAGATCTCGCGCACCTTGCGGGTGTCTGCCTCAAAATTCCGGTATTGTCTTTCAGGCCTTTCTCGCCACATGCGATAGGAAAGCATGGCATCCAAAGCTGCTATAGCATCTTCGGGATAGTCATAACTGGGTATTGAATGGTC
The DNA here is from genome assembly GCA_030667105.1 of Deltaproteobacteria bacterium. Next base: position 4,698 of record DAOUWN010000065.1, on the reverse strand, counting down.
TTGGAGAATCTTACGACCTGCTCGCACCCCCTTTTCTCCCATAAAGGACGTGACAATGGGCTTGTCAGCATCCTCGGCCAACTTCGCAATCCCCTGAGCAACGGCCACGGGGTCCACGGCTGCCGTTGGAGTCAAAAGTATCAACACAGCGTGGATAGAGCCGTCATCAAGGACGACTTCCAGGGTTTTCTCATATCTTTCATGTGATGCATCACCGATGATATCTATGGGATTGTAAACGGAAGCTGTGGGCGGGAGAAACTCTCGGAGGCGATCTGCCGTTTTCTTTCGAATCGGACTCAGGTGTAGTGAGCTTCTGTCAGAGGCGTCCGCGGCCAGGATGCCCGGCCCCCCGGAATTGGTAATAATGGCAAGGCGAGGGCCTTTTGGGAGCGGTTGACTGGCAAAGGCCATGGCGTATCCAAACAGAGACTGCATAGATCCGGCGCGTATGATACCGGACTGCTTGAAAGCTGCGTTGTAGGCATTCTCAGAGCCCGCCAAAGCGCCCGTGTGAGATGAAGCGGCCTTGGCCCCTGCGCTTGTGGTACCTGACTTAATGATAATGATTGGTTTTGTTTTGGAGACCTGACGGGCCGTTTTCATGAAAAGCGGACCGTCCTCAACGCTTTCCAAATACCCGAGAATCACACGCGTGTTTTCATCCTGCCCCATGGAAAGGATCATCTCAGCTTCTGAAATATCCATTTTATTACCCAGACTCATAAATCTTGAGAAACCCACATTTTCTCCCAAGGCCCAGTCAAGGATAGCCACACACATGGCGCCGGATTGGGAAAAAAAACCGATATGACCGCCAAGGGGCATGCCCGAAGCAAACGATGCATTCAGTGGGCATGTCGTGTCAATAATACCGAGGCAGTTGGGGCCTACAACCCGGATGCCCAGCTCCCTGGCCCGTGTGGCCAGCTCCTTTTCCAGACGAGCCCCGTCGGGCCCGATTTCTTTAAAACCGGCCGTAATGATAACGACCGAATCGACCTTTTTCTTGCCGCATTGCTCCACCACACCCATGACGGCTGCCGCTGGCAGGGCAACAACCGCAAGGTCAATATCAGAGGGGACCGAAACCAGATCCGGGTATGCCCTGCGCCCCAGGATCTCCTGGGCCTTTGGATTTATGGGATAGACAGCGCCGGTGTAGCCGTATCGGACGATATTGTTCAAAATATCGTAACCGATCTTGCCGGGCTTCTGTGAAGCCCCGACTACGGCAACAGAAGAAGGGTTGAAGAAGTGTTCCAACATTACCTGTGTCAGTTCAAGCCATTAAGACTTAATTACTCCGGAATTTTATATTATATCTTTTCGCCTTAAGGCAACAACAAAATAATGGCAGGTGCCCAACGATGAACCGGCTACAACTTGTTTTCCCTTGACCTTTCGCTGTTCTGTTTCCTATAACACGGGCACCGTGAATGTTCTGCTGATCGAAATAAACCCTTTTGCCCCTGCATCGCCCCCCATCTCACTGGGGTACATCGCAGCCTTTCTGAAATCCAAAGGATTTCAGGTCAAGATATTGACTCTCGGAGAGGACACGTCCGTCTCCACCGCCGGTCTTAAGGACATCATTACCAACTTCCAGCCTGCCCTGGTGGGACTCTCGGCCTACCAGCGAACCATGCTCTACATAATGGGTCTGGCAAGACTCATAAAGTCCATTAACAGCAACATCAAGATAGCCATTGGGGGCCCGCAGGCCACATTCATGCCTTCGGCGGGCTTTGCCCAAATGCATGATATCGATTATATCAGTCGATCTTCCGGTGAGGTGACGCTCCTTTGCATTGCATGTGCCATCGAAAAGGAGACCCCCTTTTCAGACCTTTCGGGGGTCAGCTACAAGGACCCGGATGGTGTCATCCGCGATACGGACGACATTGAGGGATTTACGGATCTGGATTGCTATCCCTCTCCCTACCTCAATGACGTTTTTGACTACTCTCGAATGGGCGAGGCCATCATGCTCACATCTCGCGGGTGCCCTCACCACTGCAAGTATTGTTACACGCCTTATGCCTTCAAGCACAAAGTGACCTTCCACTCCATAGATCGGGTCATTGAAGAGATAAAATGGATCAGAAAAAAAGGGGTTAGGAGACTCTGGTTCGCCGATCCCAATATTTCCTACAAGTGGACACGATTTCAAAACCTGCTTGACAGGATCTTGACAGACGGACTTGAGTCCGAAATTTGGTTGCAAACCCGTGCAGACCTTGTAAACCCAGAGTTGATGAAAAAGATGAGACTGGCAGGTGTCCGCACCATCGCCTTTGGGCTGGAGTCGGCTTCAGAACGGGTACTGCCAAGGCTTGACAAGCACCTGTCGATCGAGAAAGTGGCCGAGGCGATCAGGCTTGCCCAGAGTGAGGATATAGAGGTGGAGCTTTTTACGATATTCGGCCTTCCTAATGAAACCTTTGAAGATGCGGTTAAGACGCTCGAATTTGTGAAAAAAAACAAGGTTAAGATCATGGGCAACACGAACTCCCAGCAGATGCAAATCTATTTTGGCACGCACATGGCGAGACACTACGAGGATTACAACATTCTGCCCCTGAACACAAGACGCCCGGCCTATCTTTCCATCGGGTGTCAGTATGAAACCGACTACATGAGCACCAAGGAGATTACAAAGGTCCAAGACATGTGGCGAGCCCATTCTCTTGACAGGGGCAGGCGGATCGTATCGTGAATAACGAACAATGACCAAGCAAGCCTTGCAAAAAATATTCGTAATTCTGGACAAACAGGACGAGGAACAGCTTGAGACGCTTTGCCGGACGTTGTCAGGCCTGTTCTCGTACGTGAACCTGACATCCAATCTTTATCTTGTCACTGAGAACCTGACTGAGGGAATGCCCTTGGTGGAACGCATCCAGAAGGATGTCAGCGCGTTTCTGAGGGCAAACCTTTTTGCTCGGCTTTATCTTCATTTTGTCCACCATGCGCCATCTGGAACCGTGCAGGGAATGAGTTTCTATTTCCAGTACTATTACCAGATCTGGAAGCAGGCAGCTCGTGAGTTTGATCAGGAGGGCTATATGCACCAGGAAATACCAAGGCTCATGTTGCTGCCGGTTCTTGTGCCTGATGGTCGGGCTGAGCCCACTTCACTCACAGCCCTTCTCGCTGCGCTCAAAAACGCTTTCTTTTTACCGAGTCTCTACCTGAGTCGGGACACCTTCTTTCTGGCAGGAAATGATGATCTCCTCGCCAGGACAGAAAAGGTCTACTGGGGCCATGGCAAGAGCGGCGACAAGGCACAGATCGTTTGCGATCTCTGTTATCAAGACATCCTGGATGATACATCTGCCAGATTGGAGCCGGACCCCGCGTCCATGACCGACCCATGCCCTGCCGCCCTTATCATCTCGGCGCGAGACGGCATGGTCTATGCCTGTATGGATGCATTCATCAAAAAGGAGAACCTGGGAGATATTCATGGGGCCCTTGATCCGGATACTCTGATGGCTCGGTACTACGAGTACGCGAACTCGCAGAGAGACTGTCTTGCGTGCAGGGAACGGGTGGTTGGATCGTTTTCGGATCTGCCTCTTCCCGAGGCAACCACACATGAGGTTGGAGACTTGCTTTATCATTTTGGGACCTTGCACCAGGAAGCGGACAACCATATTATTGCCATAGAAAGATACGAAAAGTCGTTGAAACTGTCTCCCGTTGAAGAAGCCGGTCCAATTCATTTCAGACTCGGCCTTAGCTACACAACGACCGGCCGCTATGATGAGGCACTTGAAAGCTTCAGCAGAGCTGAACTTACGTACAAAGACCAGTACTATTTTCACTTCTATACGGGTCTTTGTTGCTTTGAAAAGGGAGAGTATCGCGCGGCCCTTGAAAAGCTCTCAAAGGCTATACAAATGAAGCCCCAAGAGGAGGACCTGGTAAGGATTCTCATCTACATTGGCACATGTTACAACAGCCTGGAAGACTATGAGCAGGCCCTCATCCATCTGGAAAGGGCAAAGGAGAAGAATCCCAATGTCAAAGAGATCTACAATGCCATTGGTTTTTCTTGTTTCCAACTCAAAGACTACGACAAGGCCATTGAGAATCTGAGAATAGCTGTTGAACTGGACCCCCATTCTGCCATAGATTACGCCAGCCTTGGCGCCAATTATCGCGAGAAGGGTGACACGAACCTGGCGATTGCTATGTATGAAAAGGCCCTGGCATTGGATCCAAGCATTGCATCTGCAAGGGAGAACCTGGAAAAACTAAGAAAACAAACCATGAGCAGACAAGACCTTTCGTCGTTGGAAAATGAACTGTGTTACGAATTCAAAGATATCGGGTTTCTTCAAGAAGCCATGCAGCACAGTTCCTATGTGAACGAGCAGCGCGACCCTGCTCTGAAGGACAATGAACGCCTGGAGTTTCTGGGAGATGCGGTGCTCGATCTTGTGATCACGCATATTCTGATGGATCATTTTCCAGAAACCCGTGAAGGCGACCTCTCCAGGATGAGGGCCACCATTGTTAACGAGTCGCAACTGGCTATCGTGGCGCAAGAGCTAAAGCTAGGCGAGTACATGCTATTGGGCAAAGGTGAGGCCTTAAGCCATGGACAAGAGAAAAGCTCGATCCTTGCTGATGCCCTTGAGGCAGTGATTGGGGCCGTATATCTTGACAGGGGTCTGCAGGCCGCTTTTG
>DAOUWN010000221.1 GCA_030667105.1 Deltaproteobacteria bacterium | reverse complement strand
GTGGGTACTGCTACCCAGTTTAACGTCAGAACTAAAGACAAGAGGGGCGGCCATTGCCCAAAGCATAGCCGGCCTGAGCAGGGGCCATATCCTGACAGGAGACACGCCCAAGCTGATCAGCCTGATCTTCGATGAAAAGCAACTCGAACAAAGGAGGCGTTTCCTTTCATACATATTCATCGTTGATAAGGACCAGAAAATGCTGGCCCATACCTTCGTTGGTGAATTTCCCCCATCCATTGTTGGAGCCAACAAGGTCTTGCCGGATCAAATACGAAGTATCAAGCCCGTTAAGATTCCTGAGGGACACGTTTACGATATTGCCGTGCCTGTTAAGGAAGGGATATATCAAATCGGAACGATTCGGGTGGGGTTGAATAAAGCAGTCATAGACCAGCTCATGGGTAGACTTGCGATCATCCTCCTGGGAGGAATATCGGTCGTTATTGTCATAGGTTTTTTTATTAGCCAGTGGCTGTCCGGATATATTACCCGCCCTCTCAGACAGCTTACTAACCTGGCCTATGAGATCAGCCGCGGAAATCTTGATGTAAGATTTGATTTCGGAAAAAAGGTCAAATGCTGGGAGATTCTGGAATGTGATAAAACTGATTGCCCGGCTTACGGAAAAGCTGATGTGCCATGCTGGTATATCGAAGATACACTCTGCACCGGGGCTCCCATGGGAAAATTTCCGGAAAAGCTCGAAGAGTGTGACAAATGCAAGACGTATGTGACGCACAGAGGTGACGAGATAGAGCAGCTTGCAGATGCCCTCTCTCATATGACCAGCGATCTAAAGGCCTCCAGGGATGAATTGAAAAGAATCTATGATTTCCGGAGAAAGCTCATTGAGGGCTCTATCGACGGCATTGTTGCCACAGATAATACGGGAAACATAGTCATATTTAATGAAGGTGCAGAAAAGGTTTCTGGATATGCAAGTGAGGAAGTTATCGGAAAGATGGACGTGGCCGATCTCTATCCGCCCCGTCAGGCCAAAAAAGTCAAGGAGAGCCTGGATGGCGATGGATACGGAGGACCGGGCAAGCTGGCAGACTATGAAACCGCCATCCTAAGCAAAGACGGCAATGAAGTCCCTGTGTGGCTGTCGGTAAGCAAAATATATGAAAATGGCAAGGTATTGGGCACAGTCGCCTTCTTTCGGGATTTAACACAAAGGAAGCAATTAGAAAAAAGGGTTTTGGAATCAGAAAGATTGGCAACCATTGGTCAGGGCGTAGCCTATATCTCTCACGAGATCAAGAATCCATTGATGATAATCGGTGGCTTTGCCCAACAGGTTCTTCGCAAGATAGACCATGATGCCAAAAACAAAAAAAAGTTGGAAATCATCATAAACGAAGTCGAGAGATTAGAAGAATTTCTTTCAGACGTAACGGACTTTACCAAGCCATCCAAGCCTAAGAAGACCATGGCTAGCATCAATCGCCTGGTAGAGGAAGTCGCTGTGCTTTTGGAGCAGGAGTTTGAGGCTCATCACGTGGCATGTGAGCAATCCGTTGATTCTCGTATACCGGAGAGTTCGTTTGATCCGAAACAGACCAAGCAGGTATTGATAAATGTTTTCAAGAATGCGGTTGAAGCCATGCCGGAAGGGGGAAAGCTCTCTGTCGAAACCCATCTGGTGGGCAATACGATTGAAATCCGTATGACTGACACAGGAAAAGGAATTGCGCCAGAGGACTTAGAGAGCATTTTCGATCCATTTATCACTACGAAACCTAAAGGTACAGGACTTGGGTTGGGCATTTCCCGCAAGATCATACGGGACCACGAAGGCGACCTGTCTATGCAGAGTACATTGGATGAGGGAACCACTTGTACCATCACTCTTCCTGTTGTTAAAATGACATGAGTAAACCAGAAGTCATCCAGACTGCCAGCCAAGGCACAGTGGTTTCAGTTCGGGGAAGCGTGGTTGTTGCTCATTTTCCCGAAAGACTTCCATTTGTTAACAGCCTGTTGAGGGCCGGCGAAGACGGCACGACAGCAATCGAGGTACAAACCCATCTTAACGCCGAAGTTGTTCGCGGGGTTTCCCTAACACCGACCCAGGGCTTGGCCCGCGGTTCCCTGGTCATTGACACGGGCCAAACTCTGAGAGTGCCTGTGGGCAAGTGTTTGCTTGGCAGGGTATTCAACGTGTTCGGAGAACCCATCGACAGAAAAGGAGACATAACAGAGGCCGAATGGCGCTCCATTCATCGTGAGCCGGTGCCCATCAACCAGAGGGCAACTTCATCTGAAATCTATGAAACAGGCATTAAAGCTATTGATGTCCTGGTCCCCCTGGAGCGGGGAGGAAAGGCCGGACTCTTCGGAGGCGCGGGTGTGGGCAAGACCGTGGTCATTACAGAGATGATCCATAACATGGTGGGGCAACATGAGGGGACCAGCATCTTTTGCGGTATCGGAGAACGTTGCCGGGAAGGCGAGGAACTCTATCGTGAAATGAAAGAGGCCGGCGTTCTGAACAGCACGGTTATGGTCTTTGGCCAGATGAACGAACCGCCGGGGGCAAGGTTCCGGGTGGGACATGCGGCATTGACGATGGCCGAATACTTCAGGGACGACGTCAAGGGGGATGTTCTGCTCCTCATCGACAACATCTTCCGTTTTATCCAGGCAGGATCAGAGGTATCCGGCCTTATGGGGCAGCTTCCTTCCCGCCTTGGGTATCAGCCGACTTTGGGAACGGAACTGGCCGAACTTGAGGAACGAATCTGCAACACGGCAACGGGTGCGATTACTTCCATTCAGGCCGTCTATGTTCCGGCAGATGATTTTACTGACCCAGCCGCAGTTCATACCTTCGCTCACCTGTCTGCCTCCATCGTGCTATCTAGAAAAAGGGCAGGCGAAGGGCTTTACCCCGCCATTGATCTGCTCCAATCCAACTCCAAGATGCTCACTCCCGTTATTGCCGGCAACAGGCACTATCGTGTGGCTCAGGAAGTCCGCAAAACCCTGGCAACCTACGAGGAGTTGAAAGACATCATTGCCATGCTGGGCTTGGAGGAGCTTTCGCAGGAGGACCGGCTCATCGTCTACAGGGCCAGACGTCTTGAGCGCTTTTTCACCCAACCTTTTTTTACGACAGAGCAGTTCACCGGGCTGGCCGGAAAAATAGTCGACCTGAACGATGCCCTTCAAGGATGCGAACGCATCCTCAATGATGATTTTTCTGATTATCCGGAAAAGTCCCTTTATATGATAGGAAAAATCGACGAAGCGAAAAAACCATGAAACTCAAGGTGCTCCTCCCGACCGAAGTTCTCATCAACGAAGAAGTCACTAAAGTGGTTGCAGAGGCGCAAAACGGCTCCTTTTGCCTTTTACCCCGCCACGTGGACTTTCTGGCGAACCTCGTCCCCGGGCTCTTTTCGTTTGTAACATCTCAGGGCGTTGAACAATTTCTCGCAGTCGATGAAGGGATCTTGATCAAATGCGGTCCGGAGGTCCTGGTTTCGACGAGAAACGCTGTGCGCGGTCCGGACCTGGGAAAGCTGGAGCAAACGGTTAGAAGAAGCTTTTCTGTCCTTGACGGTCGGGAAAAGGTGGCACGTTCTGCATTTGCCAAGCTTGAGGCCAGCTTTATTCGCCGATTTATGGACTTGGAATAACATGGTTGAACATAACCTTTCAAAAGAAAGACATCAGGAAGCCCGGCAGGAACTCTGCAGAAAAGTGGGGGCCAAAGACACCCGCAAGATCAGGGCGCGTCACGAAAAATATGGGAGTGTCTGGTTCGGACTGGGCATGTTTGGCCTTGTTGGGTGGTCGGTAGCCATTCCCACATTAATCGGCATCGTATTGGGTGTCTGGATAGATCTGAAATGGCCAAGCCGCTATTCCTGGACCCTCATGCTGCTTGTCATCGGTATCATCCTTGGTTGCTTGAATGCCTGGTTCTGGGTTATGCGTGAGCGAAAGATGATTGGAGTGGAAAAAGAGGGGCAGGAGCGTGTCTAATCTTTTGCCCCTCATACTGGCTCTTGCTGCGGGCATTGGACTAGGGGTTTTTTACTTCGGTGGCCTCTGGTTAACGGTCCGGCGTCTGCCCACGGCGGAACGCCCTGCCCTCTTGAGCCTGTTGAGTTTCTTTGCACGTTTGGGGGTAGTTCTGTTTGGGTTTTATTTCGTCATGGATGGTCGTTGGGTACAGTTGTTGGTTTGCTTATTGGGTTTTCTGGGCGCACGAGTCATCCTTGTGCGTCGCTGGGGACCTGAGGGAATGAAAAACTCAAAGTGAGG
>DAOUWN010000073.1 GCA_030667105.1 Deltaproteobacteria bacterium | reverse complement strand
CCTTTGTGCCGGTCAACTGTGGAACCCTTTCTGGTGAACTGTTCGAAAGCAAGCTCTTCGGCCACGAGATGGGAGCCTTCACAGGCGCCATCAGACAAACAAAGGGCAGATTTGAACAGGCCCATAACGGGACGCTCTTTCTGGACGAAGTCCTTGAGATTTCCCAACTGAACCAGGTGAACTTCCTGCGCGTGCTGGAGGATGGATGTTTCCGGAGAATCGGGGGCGAAGACCTGATCAAGGTTGATGTTCGTATCATTGCCGCCACCAACAAGGATCTAGCTGCACAAGTAGAAGCAGGCCGTTTCAGAAAAGATCTCTTCTATCGCCTGCAGGTTATCCCAATCAACCTCCTCCCTTTAAGGAAACGCCGGGAGGCCATTCCTCATCTGGTAAGTTATTTCCTGGAACGATTTGCCAAGATATACCAGAAGGAAAGAGTCACGGTTTCGCCTGACGCCATGCAATTCCTCATGTCCCTGAAATGGCCCGGCAATATTAGACAGCTCAAGAATTTGATGGAACGAATGTTCTTGATGGCATCAAAACCTGCCATCGATCTGGACGATTTTCCGGAAGATTTCTTGCAAGGGACGCCCGAGTTGGACACGAAAAAGCTTCAACAATCTCATGATAAGAGGCCGGTGCCTGCTCCTCTCGAAATGCAGAGCGGCATCGAGCCTTTGCGAAAGGCGCGGGAAAGGGTGGAGAAGTCTCTTATCCTAAAGGCCTTGGAGACGACAAACGGTCAGAGAACCATGGCGGCAGAGCTACTTGAAGTCAAGCCACGCACCCTTCGGCAAAAAATGAGCGATTATGGCATCCAGTTTCGCAGAACGCGAAAAAGCACGGTTGCGCAGTCTCCAGTCTGACAGAAAAAAATATCGGTGATACTTCGGGACGCTTGGCGGACGCTTAGGGTTCGCGCAAGAATAAGTTCGCAGAGTTGGCGCTCAGATTTGGTTCAGATTTGGCCGATCCGATTGAGCAAAACCGCAGGAATAGCGAGCTATTTCGAGGAGTTTGCGAATGAGGCATCGGCCAAAGATGGCCTGAAGCTGAGATGCCAAAATGTGAAGTTGTTTTTGCGCGAGCCCTTACTCGGGATCAACTCTTTCTTTCAGTTCCTTACCGCATTTGAAGAAAGGCAGTTTCTTGGGTAGGACTTGGCTGGGCGCTCCTGACTTCGGATTTCTCCCTGTGTACCCCTTGTATTCCTTGACATACATGCTGCAGAAACCCCTGATTTCAACCCGGTCTCCTCTGGCCAGCGCCTCGGTCATTTTGTCAAACATCAGATTAACCACTTCCGTTGCTTTGTTTTTTGTGAGTCCTGTTTCCTTCTTCAGCGCCTCTATGAGATTCGCCTTGTTCATGTGGGTCCTCCTAAAATACGTATTGAATCAAGCGCACAAGAAACCATTTCTGGCATGACGTTTTGCCGGCATCAACTGATTTCATCAGTAAAGGCCTTCAGCATCTTCTCGGCTGTCCTGTCGTAATCAATCTCGTAAGCCCCCTTTTCAATCTTAGCCCTGATGGCCCGAACTCTTCCCATGCGGACATCTGGTTCGGATTCAATGGCCTCGTGGGCCTTCTGAACATCTCTTGACCTCTGGGAAAAACTGCAAACTGCTGCATCCTCATGAGACTCTCGGACAACCTCGGATCGCTTGCGAGCCTCTTCAGGGGTTTCCTTGGTCGCGGCAAGCGCCTTTTGATTAGCATACCTGGAGACTTCGTCTCTACCTGTAACCTTCATGAATAAGTACCTGCCGGGAGTGTCCGGATGAGGGCATAACCAAACAGTTCTGATCTGCTCGTCCAAATTGTTAATTGCTATCTTAAATATGCAAGAATCCTGCCATGTTGTCGGGACGTGCCACAATTTTTCAATTCCCAACCCAGGCAAACAAGAACCAAAAAAATAGGGCCGGGATTCGCATCCAGGCCCTTGATCTTCACTTGGTAGCGGGGCATGGATTCGAACCACGGACCTTCGGGTTATGAGCCCGACGAGCTACCAGACTGCTCCACCCCGCATTAAGTGTTTAAAAATAGATCGTTTCCTTCAAGCTGTCAAGAACTATTTGCCAAATCGTATCAATCGTTCTATCAGCCGATAACCATAAGAAACCAACAACGTTTGGCCCTCGGCCCCTTTCTCGTTGAAGCCACCGGATCCCTCTGTAGGTAACGGAACGTCTTTGCCGCAGATTGCAAAGGGCACGGGTTCCGTGGTGTGAGTCCTTGCCGAAAGCGGAGTATAGTGATCAGTGGTAACCATGATCCGGTGTTCTGGCAACTCTTTCAAGCCGTCCAGCACGTTTCCCACGACTCTGGCATCAAATGCCTCAATGGCAGCTACCTTCTCATCCAGCAGGCCGGCATGTCCTGCTTCGTCCGGAGCCTCAACATGGACATAGACCAGGTCGACGCTTTTGATTGCTGACAGGGCATATCGTGCCTTGGCTTCATAATCCGTGTCAAAATATCCGGTGGCTCCCGGCACGCGAATCACCTTAAGCCCCACATACACACCGATTCCCATCAAGAGGTCTACCGCTGAAATCATAGCCCCTTTAAGCCCTGTCTTTTTTTCAAAAAACTCCAATTGCGGCGCATGTCCTTGTCCCCAGAACCAGATATGGTTGGCTGGCTTCAAGCCTTTTTTCATCCTTGCCCGGTTGACAGGATGGTCTTTCAGGATGGAGCTTGCCCGATCAATTAGCTCGAGCAAAATCCCTTGAGAAGCCAACCGATCTAAATAGGGCTGGACCCTCTCTCCAGTAATATCATGAGGTGGAGTTGTATTTGCGTCTGCAGATCCGTCCTGCCAAACCATAAGATGACGGTAGCCCACCCCGGGATAGAATCGAAACGTCTCATTTCCCAGGCTATTGTCTATATCCTCTATGAGACGCCGGGCTTCATCAGTGGAGATATGCCCGGCGCTGTAATCATCCATTGTGAGCGCACCCTCCTGCCCGGAGAGGGTCACCAGATTACAGCGGAAGGCCACATCAGAGGGCTCTAGCTTGATCCCAAGGCTGGCCGCCTCCAAAGGTCCCCGGCGGGTTTGTACTGTTCTTGGATCATAGCCCAGGAGACTCAAATTGGCCGTATCACTTCCTGTTTCACACCCATCGGGAATAGTCTTGACGAGCCCCAGTTGGCCCTGACGAGCAATCCAATCCATGTTAGGAGTCCGCGCTGCCTCAAGGGGGGTTTTGCCGCCAAGCTCAGCAATGGGATAGTCCCCCATGCCGTCACCCACAAGAATAATGTATTTCATCTTTGATCCTCAATCCGGATCAACATAGTCTTGTCCTTTACCACATCAAGCTGATCTATTTCAGAAAGGGCATCTCTTACGGCTGCCTCCGTGGCCTCATGGGTAATCATAACAATAGGCACTTCGCCTGCTAGGTCCCTGCCCTTCTGATGAACCGATTCGATACTGATTTGATGCTTTCCCAAAATTCCGGAAATCTTAGAGAGCACACCAGGTCTATCCTCAGCAGAAAATCGGAAATAATATTTCACATACAGCTCTTCGATCGATTTGACGCGTCTCCTTTTTACGGAAGAAGACTGATAGCCCATGCAAGGGACCCTGCCGATTGCGCCATGCAATACATTCCGCCCAACATCCACCAAGTCGCTAACCACAGCGCTTCCCGTGGGCATCATACCGGCGCCGGCTCCATAGAGCATGACATTTCCGACAGCATCACCCTTCACGTAAAGGGCATTGTAAGCCTCATTCACGCTGGCAAGGAGGCTCTCTTGAGGTATCAGTGTCGGATGAACCCGGGCTTCAATAGCCTCGCCATCATCTCTTGAAATAGCCAGAAGCTTGATCCGGTACCCGAATTCCTTGATAAACTCGATGTCAAGAGGCGTTATTCTTGAGATCCCCTCTGTATAAACGGCGCTATTGTCGATGGGAACACCGTAAGCTACAGAAAGGAGTATCGTGAGTTTATGGGCCGAATCAATCCCTTCAACATCAAACGTGGGATCAGCTTCCGCGTAACCGAGCGCCTGGGCCTCTTTAAGCACTTCTGAAAAGGGACTTCCCTCATCCGTCATCTTGGTCAAGATATAGTTGGCAGTGCCGTTCAAGATCCCGAAAAGGCCCTGGATGCGATTGGCAACAAGCCCTTCCTTTATCGAACGAATCAGAGGAATGCCCCCGCCAACACTGGCCTCAAAGCCCACCTCCACCCCTTTGCGCAAAGCAGAAGAAAAAATCTCGTCCCCGTGAGCAGCGAGAAGGGCTTTGTTGGCGGTGACCACGTGTTTGCCTTTTTCAATGGCCTGCAAGATGAAGCTTTTTGCAGGCTCATACCCACCAATCAGTTCTACAACAATGTCAACCTCAGGGTCATTGATGACCATATTGGCGTCTGTTGTGAGAATCTTTTCATCCACTGACACGCCCCGATCAGTTTCAAGGTCAAGGTCGGCTATCCATTTGAGCTCCAGGTGTGCTCCAAAGCGAGACGCAATGACATCGCGGTTTTCCAGCAGGATCTTTGCTGTGCCCGAACCCACAGTTCCGAACCCCAGCAAGCCAATACGTATTTTGTTCATGTGCTCACCTTACGAGGAAAAATTACAGGATCTTGCGAATCCCCCTTATGGCCTGATTGGTGCGCATCGTGTTTTCTATTAAAGCAAACCTGACATATTCATCGCCATACTCCCCGAAACCGAGCCCCGGAGAAACAGCCACCTTGGCTTCTCGAATCAACATCTTGGAAAACTCCACAGAGCCCATCTCGACATACTGTTCAGGGATCTTTGCCCAAACAAACATGGTTCCCTTTGGACTCTTGACCGGCCACACAACCCTGTTCAGGCCTTTAATCAGGGCATCACGCCTTATCTTGTATGTGTCTACGATCTTCTTGACGCAATCTTGTGGTCCGTTCAGCGCAATGATCGATGCAATTTGGATCGGCTGAAAAATGCCGTAATCAAGATAGCTCTTGATGCGGCGAAGAGCTCCCACTATCTCGGGGCTCCCAACGCAAAAACCGACGCGCCACCCAGGCATGCTATAGCTCTTGGAAAGGGAGAAAAATTCGACTCCCACTTCCTTGGCCCCGGGCACTTGTAGAAAACTCGGGGCCAAATATCCGTCATACACCAAATCCGCGTAGGCCAAATCATGAATCACCATAATCCCGTGCTCTTTGGCGTAGTCTACAATCTTCTCAAAAAAACCCAGGTCCACCACCTCTGTTGTGGGATTATGGGGAAAAGATATGATAAGCATCTTCGGTCTCGGCCATGTCTGCTTTGTGGCAGCAATCAGGTTTTCAAAAAAGTCCTGCTCCGGGCCCAAAGGAATCCCCCGCACATCTCCACCTGCTATGATGGCCGAATACGGATGGATAGGATAGGTGGGATTCGGCGAAAAGACCACATCCCCCGGGGCAATGGTTACGAGGACAAGATGTGAGATTCCTTCCTTAGCCCCGATGGTGACAATCGCTTCTGTTTCAGGATCAATATCCACGTCAAACCGGCGTTTGTACCAATCGGAAATAGCCATCCTGAGCTTGGTGATTCCCATGGACGCAGAATACCGGTGGTTGTGCCCTTTTCTGCAGGCTTCAACCAGCTTGTCCACAATATGCTTTGGCGTTGCCATATCAGGATTGCCCATGCCCAGATCCACAATATCCTCTCCTGCATGGCGCGCATCCATTTTTATCTGATTTACGGTGGTGAAGACATAAGGTGGAAGCCGATTCAGCCTGGCGAATTGTTTCATGACAGATGCCTTCCATAAGGGTTTTGATTTCTTTGTCTTTGAGATGTTATTATACTATAGTAAAAGTGCTGTCAAAAAGATTTCTTTTGACTTCACGACGTAATTGCTCTAAAAAAGTACAAAATTGAGGAGCTGTGACATGGACAAGTCTCTTACCTACCAGAAAGCCGGTGTCGATATCGACAAGGCGGATCGCTTCATCAAGAGGATCAAGCAGATCACAAAACGGGCCCCGCGGTCTGGTGTGATTGCCGGTATTGGCGGATTCAGCGGCCTTTACTCCCTTGATGTCAGTCAATATAAGGACCCGGTTCTTGTCACCTCCACTGACGGGGTTGGCACAAAATTGAAGGTCGCCTCCATGATGGAAAAGCATGACACGATCGGCATAGACCTTGTGGCCATGTGCGTCAACGATATTGCTGTTCAAGGGGCCAAGCCTCTGTTCTTCTTGGACTATCTGTCCATGGGAGAGCTTATACCCGAAACCGCTGAGGCCGTAATAGAAGGAATTGTCACGGGCTGCAAAACGGCCAAGTGTGCGCTGATAGGTGGCGAGACAGCGGAAATGCCGGGGCTCTACGCTGCGGGGGATTATGATCTGGCAGGGTTTGTGGTCGGCATTGTGGACAACGGCAGAATTGTCGATGGGTCAGAGATCGGTGTGGGCCAAAAACTGATTGGCATCGCGTCAAGCGGGCTTCACAGCAACGGGTATTCGTTGGTTAGAAAGATCTGTTTTGAAAAACTCAAGCTGAAAGTGACTGACAGAGTTGATGGTCTGGGAAAAAGCATAGGAGAAGAACTCCTGGAGCCTACCAAGATCTATTCCGAGATCATCCGTCACCTGCTGCGTGATTTTCCCATACACGGGATTGCCCACGTTACAGGCGGTGGCATACAAGACAACCTGCCGCGAATACTCCCATCGTCTTGCAAGGCCGTCATCCAAGAAGGGAGTTGGGAGGTTCCCCCTGTTTTTCATTTCCTCCGGGAAGCAGGAAAGCTGTCCGCATTGGAAATGAGAAGGGCTTTCAAGACCGGAATCGGCATGATCCTTGTCACGCCCGCTAATGTCGCACAGGGCATCATGGAATTCCTTCTGGCAATGAACGAAAAGGCCTACGCTATCGGAGAAATCGTCGCGAGAAAACGCGGGGCCAAGCAGCTCGTCTGGGTGTAAAGAATCCACGCCGAGAGGACGTGGCCTTGATATGCCGCCATAAACTGAAATTAATCAATTCCCGGCTACGATATCGTAAACCGCGGCCAGCGCCTCCGGTAATTTTTCAGGCTTGCTTCCCCCGGCCTGGGCCATGTCAGGACGCCCGCCGCCGCCGCCGCCAACAATGGCGGCCACCTCTTTAATTATCTTTCCGGCATGATGCTGCTCCTGGTGTTCCTCTGTCACCACGGCCACGAGCAGCACCTTTTCAGGCATCCTGCTCCCCAATACAATAATCCCGGACTTTATCTTCGCCTTAACTTGATCGGCAAGGTCTCTCAAGGCCGCAGGTGTGTCGACTGAAACCTCCTGGGCCAGGACTGAAACGCCGTTTACTGCCTTGACCTCGGACAGGGACTTATCTGATGCCTCAGCCTGGGCTTTGGCCTTGACAGCGCCGAGTTCCTTCTCCAGGGCCTTCTGGTGTGCCATGATTTTCTGAACCCTGTCTGCCAAATCTTCAGGCTTGGTTCTCAGCGCCTCTGTCAGGGTTTGCAAGGTCTGAGAGGCATCCTGGGTGCTCGCAAGGGCAACAGCGCCTGTGAGCGCCTCGATACGTCGCACGCCGGCTGCCACACTCCCTTCGCTGACGATCTTAAAGAGACCGATATCTCCGGTTCGCACAGTATGGGTCCCTCCGCACAGCTCCTTGCTGAAATCCCCAACAGCAACGACCCGGACACGGTCACCGTACTTCTCCTCAAAAAGCGCCGTGGCTCCTGCGTTGAAGGCATCCTCGGCATCCATCTCCTCGATCTCAACAGGCGTGTTCTGACGAATTCTGTCATTGACCAGGTCTTCGATTTCCCGGAGTGTCTCTGCATCAAGAGCGGAAAACTGCGTAAAATCAAAACGCAAACGGTCAGGCCCCACCAATGATCCCGACTGCTTCACATGGTCCCCCAGCACTTGGCGCAAAACCGCGTGCAACAGGTGAGTGGCAGTATGGTTCCTTGCAATAGCCAATCGTCGCTCCCTGTCCACACTGAGAGTCACACGGTCCCCTGTGGAAACTGTTCCGCGCAGGATCTTGCCTTTGTTGATTATTATGTTACCGGGGTCTTTCACCGTGTCATGGACTTCTATCTCAAAATCCGCCCCTGTAATTCGACCCTGGTCTCCCACCTGGCCCCCGGCCTCGCCGTAAAAGGGGGTCTTGCCTGTTACAACAAGTTCAATGAATTCTCCTTGTGTAGCCCCTTGAACAGTTTCGCCGTCTCGAACGAGCATGAGGATTTCAGAGTCAGCGCTTGTGGTCTCATGCCCTACAAACTCAGTCTGTAT
>DAOUWN010000259.1 GCA_030667105.1 Deltaproteobacteria bacterium | reverse complement strand
TGCTCTCAAAAGATGTGAGCTGCAGGTTAATCGAACCACATACATGTTCTGTTCTTGCCAATACTGAAGTTAACAGTTCTTATGACAAAAGGTTTGACAAGTGCGGGCAAAGAATTATCATTGAAACTGGTGTCTAGCTCGCCGCCAGGTCGCTTCCAGTCTGTTCGCCTGCCCCCCAGCAAAACAAGTGCCGATTAGCAGAGCATCAGAGAAGATTGAGTGGGCTGTATCTTTTTTCGGAAAGTCACATTGTTTGGGCAGGGCTTGCAGGTGAAGACACGAAAGTCAAGAAGAGAGAGGTCTTACGATGAAAAGAATGGTTGCAATCACATTTTTGGTAGTCATGCTGACCATGTCGGCTTTGGCAGCAGTAGCCCATTTTGCTACCACGTCGCTTATCGATCCGACGTTAGAGGGTCTCAACACGGCTGTAGCTTCGATAGAGCCTGAGACCCCAAAATATCTAATACCTCATTTGGAACAGCTGCAAGAACTTCGCAATTCGGCAAGCTTATATATCCCCGGTGTTCTCTTCCTGGCCGGTTTAGCCGCAACTTTGATTCTTTCTCCGTTGCTAAGCATCTTGGTCAAGCGCCTTGCAGTTGCCAGAGAGGAAGCCCCCGAGGCGGTGGAGGAGGACATTTCAGCAGAACGAGAAAAACCGACAAAAACGGTTGGTGATGGCCCCGCAGACATGGGCGCGTGTCGGATACTGTCCATACTTCAAAACAAAGGGAGACTGATCGATTTCCTACAGGAAGATATCACCGCATATCCGGATGCTCAAATTGGTACGGCTGTGCGCCACATTCACGAGGACTGCAGGAACGCTCTCAGCGCATATATCACCCTGGCTCCGGTCATGTCTGAAAAAGAAGGGGAGACAGTGGTGATCTCCGAAGGGTTTGATCCTTCCGAGATCCGGCTCACAGGGCAAATAACACAGGAGGCGCCTTTTGAGGGAATTCTCCAGCACTCCGGCTGGAAAATCACCCAGATAGATCTGCCTGAGCAGCCCAAAGGCCAAAAGCATAGGGTAGTAGCCCCGGCTGAGGTGGAAATCGGTTAGATAGAGTAGACAAGGGGAACCCATGGAACCATCAAGATATATCGTTGGCATAGATCTGGGGACCACCAACTGTGCGGTCGCTTATGTGGATACCCTTGCACAGGAGGAGGACGATAGGCCCAAGATCCGTCTTTTTCGCATTGCCCAGGTAGTAGCCCCTGGCACGGTGGAAGGGCGTGAACTGCTGCCTTCATTTTCTTATCAGCAGGCCACAGGAGAATTCCCTCAAGGGAGCCTGGATCTGCCGTGGCAAGAGGAGCCAGGGTTTGCAGTGGGAGCCTTTGCCAGAGAACGAGGGGCTGAAGTCCCTGATCGGGTCATCTCATCGGCCAAATCGTGGCTCAGCCATTCCGGTGTGGATCGCACTGCGGCGTTACTACCATGGGGGGGCGCAGAAGAAATTCCGCATATCTCTCCGATTGAGGGCTCATCCAGATTGCTGAAACATATTCGTGATGCGTGGAATCACGTGATCGCAGGCCAAGACCCGAGTCTTTTTCTAGAGTCGCAGGAGATATTCTTGACAGTCCCTGCCTCCTTTGATGCGACAGCACGGGAGCTAACAGTCCGTGCCGCAGAGATGGCAGGAATGTCAAGGGTTACACTTTTAGAAGAGCCCCAAGCCGCCTTTTATGCCTGGATCGAAAATACCCACAAGGCATGGCAACAGGAAGTGCGCGTGGGCGATGTGATCCTTGTCTGCGATATCGGCGGCGGCACCACCGACTTTAGCCTTATCCTGGTCTCGGAAAGGGAAGGAGAACTCGTCCTTGAACGGATTGCCGTGGGAGACCACATCCTTCTGGGCGGAGACAATATGGATCTCACGTTGGCCTATGCCATTCGAAATCGTTTGGCAGGTGAAGGGACCAAATTGGACAACTGGCAAATGAGAGGTCTCCTGCACTCTTGCCGTCGGGCTAAAGAGGAGATCTTTGAGAACCGTAGTTGCCACTCCTGTCCGGTCACCATCCTTGGGAAGGGACGGCGGATCATTGGCGGTACAATCAGCACCGAGCTTACCCGGCAGGAGATAGAAGAGGTGATCCTGGATGGTTTTTTCACAAGGAGCAGGGAGACGGAACGGCCACGGGAAAGGCATCAGGCCGGGCTAAAGGAGTTCGGGCTTCCATATGCTTCAGATCCTGCTGTAACAAGGCACATGGCATGGTTCCTTCAAAGGCACAAAAAAGACGGCAATCTTGCGGGCGAGGCCCTAAGACCCACGGCCGTCCTGTTTAACGGAGGGGTCATGAAGGCCGGGCCCTTGCAGCACAGGCTAGTGGAAATCCTTGAAAGTTGGGACGAGGGTAAAAAAGGGTTGAAGGTGCTTTCTTCCCAATCGCTTGATTTGGCAGTGGCCTGTTGAAGCGCATATTACGGCCTGGCCCGACGCGGCCGTGGGATACGAATCCGTAGCGGCACTGAGAGGTCCTACTACATAGGAATCGAAACCGCCATGCCCGCTGTCCCCGGGATGCCTGCCCCGGTTAAGGCTTTGTGCGTGGTACCCTTTGGTATGGAGGAAGGGACTGAGGCAGATCTGCCGGATCAGCACTTTGGCCTGGTGGTGGGAGAAGCGGTATCTTTTCGTTTCTTTGGCTCGACTACCCGACAGCACGACAGGATCGGAGACGTCATAGAAGACTGGGAAGAGACAGACATTGAGGAACTCGTCCCGTTGGAAACACGGCTTCCAGTTGAAGAGGGTCTCGAAGGGAGCCTGGTACGAGTGCGGTTGCGCATCAAGGTGACCGAGATAGGAACACTGGAACTTTGGTTTGTCTCCGAGATCAAGCGTTGGAGGCTTGAATTCAATGTTCGGCAACCGTGAAGATTTGGTTTGCCGATTTTTCCCGTTGAACCATACTCCGAGTACAGATGAAACAGGGTGCACAAAAAAGAGCCCGATACGTCATAGGGATAGACCTTGGCACAACAAATTCCGCCATTTCATATATCGATACCCGCAGATATCCGACCGGTGGGGTCAATGCCGTTCAGACCTTTTCTCTCCCCCAGTTGATCGCCGAGGGCGAAGTTGCAGAGCGCGAGGGGCTTCCTTCTTTCTTATATCTTTCAACCGGTCACGATCTTCCCGCAGGAAGCCTTGATCTGCCCTGGGCTGAGAACGCGGATCTTGCAGTTGGAGAATTTGCCCGCATCCAGGGGGCAAAGGTCCCAGGGCGTCTTGTTTCCTCTGCAAAATCGTGGCTATGTCACTCAGGTGTGGATCGCAAGGCACCTATTCTTCCGTGGGGAGATGTGGGAGAGATTTCAATGCTCTCCCCTGTGGAGGTCTCTTCTCTTTATCTCAGGCATATGCGTGACGCATGGAACCATGCAGTAACTGCCGGCGATCCTGCCAAGCGGTTTGAGGAACAGGACTTGATCCTAACTGTGCCCGCCTCTTTTGATCAAGTTGCCCGAGAACTCACCTTAGAGGCAGCAAAAAAAGCAGGTCTTGCCCATGTTACGCTCCTTGAAGAACCTCAGGCTGCATTTTATTCGTGGA
>DAOUWN010000205.1 GCA_030667105.1 Deltaproteobacteria bacterium | reverse complement strand
GGTCATAGGATCAATCACCATGGAATAAAAATTATAATGGGTCACATTACCCCTTGATGCCTTGTACACAAAGTCATTGACACCCTTCCACTGACCCAGCACCGGATCAATACACTCACCCTTTTCTATGGGCTGGTTGGGGCCTGTTGGGTTGATTTCAAAGGCGGCCTTGCAGTCCATCCAGTTGTAGGCCCCGCACAGACCTGTTCTCTCCGGGCTTACGCTACATACATGGTTAGGGGCAAAGGACTGGCAGAGGGTGCAGGAGTAGTATGTCTCCACATCCTCATCCTTCATCTTCTCAACACGCCCATCTCTCGCCCCGTATTCGCCCCTCGCCCTTTTTGTCAGCGCATCAACATCCTTTTTCTTTGTATAAAGCGTCACCTGAACCTTATCCAAGATATTTGAAAAATCCTGGTGGAACTTGGCATGAAGTACCACCCCGATATGTTTAAGGGAAAAACCCTTTTCCATGGCCGCCTTACTGATCCGTATCCAGGAGATATCACGCTGTCCTATATGCATGACATACTGGATATAATTGGTCAGATGATGAATCTGACGTTCAATGATCGGCTCAAAATCGGGCTGGAACTCACGGCCTGCAATCTGGACATAGATCCCTAAGGGGAAGGCTTCTCCCTCCTTCAAATCGCTAATATCCGGACCGATTAATTCTATCTTCCCGTCTTCGATCTCGTTCATCTCAGCCATCTTGACTAATTCCGTACACTGGGCCTTGCCACCACCCGTCTGACAGTGGAGATCAGCACCTCTCACCCGCTCACCCTCGAAGGCCGGGCCAAAGGACATGGGGATATCGATCTCTGAAACAGTAACCTTAAGACCCCTGACCTCAACCGACTTCTGGCACATTTCGTCATAGGAAACAGGTGACACCACGTGCTCGTAGGTACAGATGCCCGTGGGAAGGATCTGGGTAATATCCGTATCGGCTAAGGTTGGAAAACCCCAGTTCACGGCCCCGGCAGCGGCAACGGCCCATTCGGTTCCCACATCGCCCAGGGCGTTTACAAATGCAAAAATTCTCTCCTTATTATACAGCAGCATCTTGCGATAGTCGCCCGGTTCAACTCCGCCAAAAGCCATTGCGGCCCTATTTGCAAAGCCAAGGGCAAAAACAGCCGATGAAATATCAGGACCAAAAGGCACGATTCTGGTATTCCAACCCACCTGCATACCTGCTTCAATGCACTGCTCAATTACAGTTGTTCCATTATGATTTGCTGCACAGAAGATATAAAGGCTCTTCTTCTGGTAGTCTTCAACTATCATCTTTGCAATCTCTTTAGTAGGGGCAGATCCGACAATAGCGGCAAACCCGGGAGCGCTTCCATCAACAAACTCAACCCCTCTTTTTCTTAAAACCGTATCATCCGCGGCCCCGAGCCAGATCTTACCGGCATCGATATCCGGATCTTCCGCATGAAGATAAAAATCAGGCTCATTCAGATACCTCAAGGCCTCTATAATTTCGTAAGATATAATACCTGCCATCCCCGCGTCTAATAAAGGACCGAGGAAAGGGAGCCAGTTTTTGTTTTTGATATGTGGCGGAAGAAGTCCCCGCGCAATTTCCAAAGGTTCTTGCATATCTTCAAGGGTCTCAACCTTGATTCCAAAAAGGGAATAGATAACCGGCAGAAAATAACCCGTGTTTGGAAAACTCACCTTTGTGCTCGCATCATATGTATCAAGGGCCTTCCTGTACGCCCCTTCGGCCTGTGAAACTACCTTATAGCCGCCCTGTATGGCTGCAAATGCTACTAATCTTGACATTTTGTTCCTCCTTCGTTGAGGATTTATTTCAATCCATATTCTTACTTTTCAACTTAAAAAAGCCCATTATCCTGTATGTTAAGCATCAAGGGCCTGGCGGCTTGCCATATCCATAAGGACCCTCTCCCTGGCCTTGTCTATGCCCAGTTCCTTACGCTTCTTGTCGATATGGGCGATCATCTTGTGGGCATGCTTAATCGGATCGGGTTCCACATCCCACATGCCACCGTAGATCTCTTCAAATTCCTTGCAGAGATAGTCATGGAACACCGGAGCCCCGGATGTGGGGAATGTTACCCCAAAGACCGTGTAAATGCCCGATGCGACCACGTACTGGCCGATACTGATGGCCTATTCACTCATCCATTCAGGGGCGCTCCCGGCCACCGGCCACTCGCTGATGTCGTTCCCAAGCCCCCCTGCCTTAACAACCTCTGTTGCAGCCAACAGAATCCGGCTGTTGTCTACACAGGAACCGAGATGAAGGACCGGGGGAATACCTACCGTCTCACACACCTCAGCCAGCCCAGGCCCGCAGAACGTGGCCGCGGATTCAGGCATAAGAAGTCCTTCCATCCCGCAGGCGATGGCCGTACAGCCCGTTGTAAGGACAAGCACATCGTTCTTAATCAGCTCTTTGCAGATCTTTATATGATCATTATTATGTCGTGTCCTCGCGTTGTTGCATCCCACAACACCGGCAACGCCACGTATGCGCCCGTTGATAATATTATCATTCAATGTGTAGTAGGTTCCGCGGAAAGAACCACCGAGATGATACTCTGCGGATTCAACGCCAAAACCGGCGACAATAGGGGCTTTATGCTGTGGAATCATGACCTCTGCCCCGCGGTTTTGAAAGTTGTCGATGGCCATCTTAACAATCCGCTCGGCGTCTTCGAGCGCATGATGCTCATCAAATTCAATATGAATCACATTTTCCTGTTCCATCTTGGCTATGGGATGAGTTGTGATCACCTTTGTATGAAAGCATTTTGCGACATTTGCGATATTCTGCATAATACACTGGATATCCACAACCATTGCATCGCAGGCACCTGTTATTATAGCCAGTTCCTGTTGCAGGAATGTCCCGGCCAAGGGAACCCCGTGACGTTGAAGCATTTCGTTTGCCGTGCAGCAGATTCCTGAGAGTTGAATCCCTTTTGCGCCCTTTTTCTTGGCATACTCAACCATGTCCTCTCTGTCTGCCACGGCTATAATCATCTCGGACAAAACCGGTTCATGTCCATGAACAATAATATTGACATGATCCTCTTTCATAACACCGAGGTTTGCCTCTGACTGGACGGGGTACGGCGTTCCGAAAATTATGTCCTGGATATCGGTGGCAAGCATGGATCCGCCCCAGCCGTCGGCTATGGCTGCTCGCGTCCCCTGCTTGATCAGGTTCTTGTAGTCCTGGTCAACGCCCATATGGGTACGGTGCATAATTTCAACGATTTCTCTATCTATGTTTCTTGGAATAACGCCCTGTTTCTTCCAGAGTTCATAACGGGCTTCAGGGGCCCTTTTCACATATAGGACCTCTCCTTCTGCCTTTCCCCACTCGTTCAAGGCTGTTTCTGCGGTCTCAAGGGCGATTTCGTCCATATCCCTGTCAACCTCTTCGCCATCCACCTCCACGGTGGTTGCCACACCGAGGTGCCCTGCCACGGCGAGGAGTTTGTCGAAATCCTTTATCTCATAAGCGTCTGTCTCTTTTCTCGCGACAGAGAGAAAGACCTCTGCCACGGACCGGCCATGATCCGAATGGGCAGCCGCACCGCCCGCTATCATTCTAACAAAATTTCTTGCTGCAATTGTATTTGCAGTGGCTCCGCAAAGACCCTTGCGCTCGTCTTCTCCTTCAATCCCCCCCTTGGGAAGAGGCAGGCGGCAGGGCCCCATAGAGCAGTTCTTACAACACGTACCCTGAACTCCGATATTACAGGGTTTCATGGAAAGAGCCCTGTCAAAAATCGTTTCTATACCCAATTCCTGGGCCCTGACTATCATCTCCTGTGATGCAACGTCTATCGAGGCTGCCACAGGATCAACCACTTTTTTCTTCTTTTCCATCTTAACTACCTTTGGTGTTTCTTCTGCCATTAGAGGTTCCTCCTCATGTTTGTGTTTTCATTCAGTCAGTTGTTAGTGGTGTCATTAAAGGTTTTACTCAAAACGACACCTATAGATATCCCTACCTGCGCACCCGCTTGAACTTGCTAACGGTCTTTTGTTGCTTGGTTTTCTGCCCCTTTGCCGCGGACATGGAAACTTCTTCTCGATCTCCGGCAACCTTCTTGGCAAGCCGTTCTTCCTGTTCCTTTGCCCGTTGTTCCCTTACCTTCTGTTCTTCAGCCTCTCTCTTGGCCACTTCTTCAGCCTTTGCCTTGGCCTCTGCTTCAGCCTTGGCCTTTACCTCTGCTTCGGCTTTGGCCTTTGCGTCCGCCTCGGCCTTCGCTTTCGCCTCTGCTTCTGCCTTGATCTTCGCCTCTGCCTCGACCTTTGCTTTGGCTTCCGCCTCTACCTTGGCCTTGGCTTCTGCCTCCTTATCCACTTCCGGTTTGGCTTCTTTTTTAGGCTCGGCCTTTACTTCAACCTTTTTCTCTTCCTTTTTTTCTTCTCTTTTTTCTTCTTTTGGGGCCGCTTCCGGCTTTTTAGCGGCTGCTTTCTTCGGTGCAGCGGGCTTTTCCTTGGGAACAGCCTCCACTTCGCCAAAATCAAGATCAGGATCAGGCGAGATGGAAATTAGGTCTGCCTCTTCAAGCTCCAGGGTCTTGGATATCTCCTCCACATCGCTTGCAACGCCGCCATTTATCATCAGGTCAATAAATGCCCTTGTAAGACGCACGGTTTCAGGAT
>DAOUWN010000295.1 GCA_030667105.1 Deltaproteobacteria bacterium | reverse complement strand
TCGATTGGACACCGGCTTCAAGTATTTCCGCATCACTGGCAAGAGCTATGATAAAGAAGTGTACGTCTCCAAATGGGCAGAGAGGAAAGTCGAGCTCCACGCGGCGGATTTCATGTCTAAAAGGGAAAAACAGATTGAATATCTGGCGCCGGCCATGGATCGCAAACCGATCATCGTGGCGCCTTTCGATGCCGAACTCTTCGGCCATTGGTGGTTTGAAGGGCCACAATGGCTCAATCGCTTGATTCGCAAGATCGATTTGGAGCAAGAAACGATCCGGCTGAACACGCTTTCCGGATACCTTGAGGAGTACCCGGTCAATCAGGTTTCAACACCTTCTCCTTCCAGTTGGGGTTACAAAGGCTTCAACGAGACCTGGCTCAACGAGAAAAACGATTGGATCTATCCCCGCCTGCATCAGGGCGCGCTTTTTCTCGAAAAGATGGCAACTGATCATCCTCAGGCAGAAGGCCTGACGCTCAGAGCGCTTAAGCAGGCGGCAAGGGAACTGCTGCTGGCACAGGCGAGCGACTGGGCCTTCATGATCAATACGGGCGCCATGGCAGAGTATGGAACTCGACGAACGAAGACGCACCTTTCGCGTCTGGACAGGATAAAAAGTGAAATCGAAGGGCGGATAATAGACGAAACCTGGCTGGCGACGATTGAAAGCCAGGACAACATCTTCCCCGAAATGGACTGCCGTTGAAGCGGCTAATGTATTGGAGTGGTGGATTGAAATTCCAAGAAGCCAAATCCGCCTCCGGCGGATAACTGAAGCCCGGACCTCCCTCCGGACCGAAGGCCCTATGGGCCGGAGGCTGGGCGTGGATTCTATACTTGGGTAAAGGTTAAATCATATGTACGTTGTAATGATCACTCCGGAGTGCGCACCTGTGGCCAAAGTGGGTGGCCTGGCAGACGTTGTTCAGGGGCTTTCCCGTGAACTCGGAATACGGGGAAATACCGTGGAGATCATCCTCCCCAAGTACGATTGCATGCGTTATGATCATATTTGGGGTCTTTGCAAGACTTATGATGATCTCTGGGTCCCTTACCACGACCAACAAGTTCATTGTGATGTGTACTTCGGCTTTGTGGATGGTCTAAAATGCTTCTTTATTGAACCGCACTCTTCCAGAAACTTCTTTAACAGGGGAATATTTTACGGACATCGTGATGACCCTGAGAGGTTTGCTTTTTTTTGCAAAGCAGCCTTGGAGTTTATGCTGAAGGCAAACAAGCACCCCGAAGTCATCCACTGCCACGATTGGCAGACAGGACTGGCGCCCGTGCTTCTGTTTGACATATATGAAAAGATAGGGATGACCCACCCCCGGGTTTGCTTCACCTTGCACAACCTGAAGCATCAAGGCGTGACGGGCCAAGACACCCTTCGGTTGGTCGGTCTGAATCCTGCCCATTACATGACTCAGGACCGGCTTGAAGACAACTCCAACCGCGGCGCCATCAACCTCATGAAGGGGGGAATTGTCTATTCTAACTTCGTGACAACGGTCTCTCCCCGGTATGCTGAGGAGATAAAATATTCGGACCTGGGGTGCGGACTCCAGCACACCCTCTACGTCCATGGTGAGAAGTTCGGAGGAGTTCTAAACGGCATTGACTACAATGTATGGAATCCTGAAGTCGATCCACATATCGCCAGTCAGTTTACGATTGACAGCCTCGACGACAAATACAAGAACAAGGAGGCCTTACGGCACAGGTTACTGCTGCGACAGGACTTTAAGCCTATTGTTAGTGTGGTCAGTCGGTTAGATCATCAAAAAGGCGTTGAATTGATACGCCACGGGATTTTTCACGCTTTGGCACACGGCTGCCAGTTTGTTTTGTTGGGATCGAGTCCCGACCCGGCAACGAACCATGATTTCTGGGAGCTAAAGCGACGTTTGAACGACAACCCTGACTGCCATATCGAGATCTCGCATGATGAAGAACTGGCGCATCTTATCTACGCGGTAGCCGACATGATTCTCATACCGAGCGCATTTGAACCGTGCGGTCTCACACAGATGATTGCAATGAGATACGGAACAGTTCCCATTGTTCGAAACACGGGCGGATTGGCGGACACGGTCTTTGACGCTGATTACGCTCCAAAACCATATCATGAGCGTAACGGCTACGTGTTTAACAATTTTGATAGTCAAGGCCTGGAAACCGCGCTTGACCGGGCAATCGGTTTCTGGCACAGCTATCCTGACTATTTTCGTGAACTGATGGAAAACGGGATGAGATATGACTATTCCTGGAATTACCCCGGCGGTCATTATTTCAATATTTACAACTACATCAAAGAATAGAACTGTGAGATAGATATGCTCTGAACGGTCATAATTGTAGCTTTGCAATCGTTCGTTCAATAGGTTCATCTTGGGTCACCACGGTCGGTTGAAGGTTGGAGGAACGCTTTGCTTGAGGTTCGAGGCAAAGAAAACTCTCATCTCTTTTGCCTCCAACCTCCAACCTTAAGCCTCTTGCAGTTTATGGCCGCGGGCCATTTCGAGGCGTCAAAGTGATAAGGGGAAATGTAATTATTGTAGCATTTTGAAGATAGTGGCCCATTTAATGCTATGGAAGGTATAGGCCACGGGAATCCCGCT
>DAOUWN010000263.1 GCA_030667105.1 Deltaproteobacteria bacterium | reverse complement strand
GCCATAGACTTTGCCTCCTCGATTCTTTAGATTTGACTGGCCCGTGTCATGCCCCTGCCTGTTGAGCTGCATCAGCCACCTGTTCCGGCAAGGAATCTGCCGGCAGCGGAGAATCTTCGTTTTTCACTGCGCTCACCGCTTCAAACTCTTGCTGCGACAACACCTTGTCAATGTCGAGCAGGATCTTGACGCCGCCCTCCATTTTGGCCATCCCAAGGATGAAATCCGTGTTCAGCTGAGCTCCAAACGTTGGTGTCTCCTCGACATCTTCCGCCTTAATGTTCAGTACCTCACACACGGCATCGACCACGATCCCCATTTGGGTATTGACGGTCTCACCGTCTTCGCCTGCAGCCTCAACGACAATGATGCAGGTACGCTCGGTGTATTCCATCTCCTGCATGCCGAACTTGAGCCTCAGATCCACTACTGGTATCACCTTGCCGCGCAGGTTTATCACCCCTTTGACAAACATCGGGGTCTGGGGAACAGAGGTAATCGGCATCATCCCGATGATCTCCTTGACCTTCAGGATGCCGATGCCGTATTCCTCTTCGGCCAGGGCAAAAGTGAGGTATTTTGCCTCCTTGTCTGACGCAGCCTTTACTGCCTGATCCATTGTTTCAGCTAATTTTGCCATTCTTTTTTTCACCTCCTTTGTTGTTGATCATTACTTGTTAGTCACCACTCGCTAGTCACTGGTTAAATGGTTGAGTCGTTGCGTAGCCCAATGTTCGTTGGTCAATAACCGGTGATTTCCTCATTGGGAAACTCATGTCCAAGGTCCATATTTGCAAGCATCTTGTTGAGCACGGCGGCAATGTCTATAAAATCGGTGTCCACATAGGTTAGAAACCGGGGTTGCAAGGCATGTCCTTTCGAAATCGTATCGTCCCGGGTGTCGGGCAGAACGAGGATGATACGAAGGTCCGCAAGCAAGTTGCGAATGGAAACAAGCTCCGAAAGTTCTTCCTTGCTTGTGGCTAGCAAAACAGCAATGGTCATATTATGCCCCAGGCCGGGCCGATGAAGTCTTCGGGTAAGGCTCTCGATTGTTCGAAAAATCTCTATTTCCCTTTTGGGAACCAATACCTCAATCACCCTGTGGAGCCTTTCCCCTGGCCCTTTCGCCGATGTGGAATAGAACAGCAAGCTCAACCTGACCTCCCTCCACCTCAATGATCATTATAAAAACAGCCAGTTGATCCGGCGTATTGCAGAGCTTTATACCAAGTTTCGTGCCACGCGCCTTCTTAGATGCCGGATGATTATTTATCTCCTTATTTACAGACAGTTGCGGTTACGGTGGGGGGCCATGGGGAGAAACAAGATAGGAGAAAACAGTCCCAGATCTGGGACAAATCCCATTTTTGGAATCCCATTTTTGGGACATTCCAGGGAGGGGGCAGTTTTCAGTGGGCAGTGATCACTGACTCGCGTTCCCCAACTGCACACTATGAATGAGTCGACGCCATTGGCCAACCATATACAAAGGCAGGGAAAGAAGCCGAAACGGCGTCTGCCGGCCGCTTGGAAGACTGGTTCGGGTATCTAAAAGCGAGGGCATATCCGCGTTAAAACGAAGTGCAAGAGATTTCTTCTTTTCACGTAGGAAAAGGTGGAGCGATTTGAGCGTACCT
This sequence comes from Deltaproteobacteria bacterium, assembly GCA_030667105.1. The sequence continues at coordinate 1,914 of DAOUWN010000263.1, read as the reverse complement.
GTCTTTCCCGACTTGACCTCTATTGGAAGAATCCGATCCCCGGTGGCTACAATATAGTCAACTTCGGCATTGGAACTCCGCTTTGGCCGAATCCAGCAGTACAGGCGTGGTTCTTCATAGAACGCTCTGGAATAAAGGAGATGTTGCCCTACGAATTGCTCACAAATCGCTCCACTGTTAACCGGCATGACATCGACAGCTTCCAACATATCAAGAACATGCAAGCCACAGGACCTGCAAAGTAAGCCCACGTCAAGGAAAAGAACCTTAAAATGGCGATCGCTGGCCTCTGCACCAAGCGGCAGACCGTTGCCGTGGGTATGGGGTACCTTATGGGCAACGCGCGCCAGACACAAGAGCAACAGTGCCTGCGCCAGCTCACGGGACCGCTCTTCCCTATCCACATGACTGTACATGAACTTCTGCCCAACGAGACGAGGAATACGTTCAAACACTTTCTGAACGCGGCGGTGCTTCACCTTCTCGGTATACTTGGTGAAATCGTCGCGATAGGTTGATAATACAGCTTCCTGCAAGGCCTCGCATTCCTGAAGGTGATTTTCAGAGGCGAACGTTCGTACAACTTCAGGCATACCGCCAATGACCAGAAACGAACGCAGAAACCGCATCAACTCCGTGTGTATTTCTTCTGGGACCTCATCGCCCGGCCAATAGGAGCAAAGCCAGCTGACGAGCGCATCGCGCCCCAGTGCGTGTAGGAACTCTTCGAACTGCATCGGTCCCAAGTGCAAATACTCGATCCGTCCAACGGGCATCGAGAAGGCGTGGTCATCAAGAACAAATTCCAGAAGAGAGCCGGCCGCTACGACGTGTAGATCAGGGAGGTCTTCTCGGAAGAAACGCAACGCGGCGAAAACTTCGGGGGCGGCCTGAATCTCATCGAGGAACAGGAGCGTTTTCCCCGGCAAAAGCCCGACGTTGAACCGTGCTTCAAGTAGGGGACAAATCGTCTTGGGATCCTTCGAATCGAACAAAGAGGCGGCACCCGGTATGCGTTCAAAGTTGATCTCCAGTATATTCTCAAACGCCTCCTTAGCAAACATCCTGACCAGATGGGATTTGCCCACCTGACGCGCCCCACGGACAACGATGGGTCTTCTGGTTCCCCGATGTTTCCAGTCCTTGAGATAGTCAAGCGCAAACCTATACATGGAAAAATCTCCAAGACGTGGCGAAATGCATGGGTATATTTAACAGGTTCGTGGCGAAAAAGCAAGGGAGAATAGGGGACTCCCAGGGCTCCGTCATTCTCGGCTGAATATCTCAAGCGCCTGTCTCCCAAAATGCTCAATATCGTTCGCAAAACACTTTTTACGAGTCTGTCAATATTGGCCACAAATTGTCCACCTTTTTAAGAAAAACCACATGTAATGTCAAGAAGATAGCTCGGCCCGACCCTGAAGGCGTGCGCCACTGACCCCTGACCACTGACCACTAGGCACTGACAACTTTCAATTGAGCAGTTTCGCTCAATTGGGGTTACAGCGTGTGTGCGCCTTCGGCATAACGGCGGATGTTGTATTTTTTCAGGCGGGCATAGAGACGGGAACGGGAAATGCCGGATACGGGGCATGCCTCTTTCATATTACCCTTTGTTAACAAGACGAGATCTTGCAGATATTGTCTTTCTGTTCCGTCTAGCATTACTTGCAGATTAGGAAGGTCTTTATCGAGTCTAGCGCTCTTCTCCAGGCAGGCACGATGTGGTTTTTCACAGCCTACCGAAGTACGGGCCAATTCAATGCGGATTTGCTCTGGGAGGTGTACGGGAAACAGAGTCGCCTCATCTTGAGCTTTGGACAGGGTTGCCTCCATGGCATGGACCAATTCCCGCACATTGCATGGCCAGCTGTAGGCGGTCAGTAGATCGACAAATTCAGGAGAAAACCCTTT
>DAOUWN010000240.1 GCA_030667105.1 Deltaproteobacteria bacterium | reverse complement strand
GAAGTGATTGATGCCACGGTTGCCCTTATTGACAACTCGGACATCTCCTGTGAAGGCCTCATGGAGCACCTGCCTGGCCCTGATTTTCCCACGTCAGGCATCCTTTACGGACGCAAAGGCATCAAGTCCGCTTATGAAACAGGAAGGGGCATTATCCGGCTCAGAGCCCGCGTGATAATAGAAAAGGACCGCAGAACCGAACTCGAAAGCATCATAGTCACCGAGATTCCCTACCAGGTTAACAAGGCCCGCTTGATTGAAAAGATCGCAGAGCTGGTCAAAGACAAACGTATCGAAGGCGTCAAATATGTGCGCGACGAATCGGACCGGGAGGGAATGCGTATCGTTGTTGCCCTGAAAAAGGACCAGATTTCTGGGGTTATCATCAACCAGCTTTATGCCCATACTCAGATGGAGAATAGCTTTGGGATTATCCTCCTAGCCATTGTGGACAGACAACCCAGGCTCCTGAGCTTAAAAGAACTCATCAGCTATTTTGTCGAACATCGCAAAGAGATCGTAGTCCGCCGTGCCCGCTTTGAGTTAAACAAGGCCGAGGCCAGGGCCCATGTCTTGGAGGGCCTCAAGGTAGCCCTGGAGCACATTGACGCCGTCATTGCCGTGATTCGCTCATCAAAGAACCCAGTCGAGGCCAAGGAGCGTCTCATTGCGGATTTTGATCTTTCCGAGGTCCAGTCGCAGGCCATCCTGGACATGCGCCTGCAACGCTTGACAGGGCTCGAGCGAGACAAAATCAATGAAGAATACAAGGAGACCATCAAGGCGATTGCGCGATATCGTGAGATCCTGGCCAGCGAACGGCTGGTCCGGGGTATCATCAAGGAAGAACTCGAAGATTTGCGAAAGCGCTATGGAGATGATCGCCGCACCGAGATCGTGGCGGAAACAGAGGATCTCACGATTGAAGACATGATTGTGGAAGAGGATATGGTGGTCACCATATCTCATGTCGGCTACATAAAGAGAAATCCGGTCACTCTCTACAACAGCCAGCGGCGAGGGGGCAAGGGCAAAACAGGCATGGGTATGAAGGAAGAAGATTTTGTGGACCGTCTCTTTGTCGCCTCCACACACGACACATTCTTGTTTTTTACGAACCTGGGACGCGTCTACTGGCGTAAGGTTCACGAGCTGCCGCAAGCAGGCCGGATGGCACGGGGCAAGGCTATTGTCAATCTTCTTTCACTTGACAAGGGAGAAAAGGTTGCCACGGTCCTTGCAGTTCGATCCTTTGACCCCGGATTAACCGTCCTCATGGCCACAAGGGGTGGCACGGTGAAAAAGACGGACCTAATGGCATACAGCCGTCCCAGGTCAGACGGCATCATTGCCTTGAATCTTGTCCCGGGTGATGAACTCATTGCCGTACGCATCACGGACGGCACACAAAACGTCTTCCTCGGATCCGCGCACGGCAAGTCCATCCGCTTTCATGAATCGAATGTGCGACCCATGGGTCGGGTCAGCCGGGGAGTACGGGGAATGCAGATTGCTGATGGGGATTATCTGGTGGGCATGGAGGTACTCACAGACGGAAAGACGCTTATGACTATCACAGAAAACGGCTACGGCAAACGAACCTCCATTGACGAATACCCTGTGCGCAACAGGGGTGGCAAAGGGGTGATCACCATTAAAACCACGGAACGAAACGGCCTGGTGATGGCCATCATCCTGGTAACCGATGAAGATGATCTAATGCTGGTAAGCGATCGCGGCAAGATCATCCGAATGCCGGTAAGAGACGTGTCAGTCATTGGGCGCAATACGCAAGGCGTGCGATTGTTCGCCATGCATCCGGGAGAACGAGTGGCCAGCGCTGCCCGTCTTGCGGAAAAAGATGTGTGAAGAAAGTGGATATGAAAATTGGCGTGATCGGAGCAGGCGCATGGGGGACTGCTCTAGCCAACCACCTGGCGGAAAAAGGATTCGATGTTGATCTGTGGGCCTTTGAAGCCCAAGTGTGCGCGGACATCCTTGAAGCCCGCGAAAACAAGCTTTTTCTTCCAGGGATTCGACTTTCGCAAAACATCAGGCCGTCAAACGATCTTGACAGGGTAGCTGCCGGAAAAGACTTATTGCTCCTGGTGATGCCTTCCCATGTCTTTCGTTCTGTTGCGGTCAACCTGGTCCATCATCCCGCAGAAAGAACCTACATCGTCAGCGCCTCAAAAGGGATAGAAAATGAGACGCACTTGACCATGTCAGGCATCCTTCAGCAGATCCTTCCTCCAAGACTTCATAGCCAGATTACGGTCCTTTCCGGCCCGAGCTTTGCCAGGGAGGTGGCCCAAAAGATACCAACAGCCGTCACCGTAGCTGCCCATAACCCGGAGGTGGCCCGGCAGGTACAGAGCGCCTTTGCGGCCCAGTACTTCAGGGTCTACACAAGCTATGATATGATTGGCGTGGAACTGGGCGGCGCTGTAAAGAACGTGATGGCCATTGCGGCAGGCATTTCAGATGGGCTTGGCTTGGGATTTAACACGAGGGCGGCATTGATTACTAGAGGGATAACCGAAATCCAGCGTCTGGGCAGAAGGCTTGGCGCCGATTCAAAAACCTTTATGGGGCTGGCCGGCATAGGCGACTTGGTCCTGACCTGCACGGGAACATTGAGTCGTAACTGGACCTTGGGCCACAAGTTGGGACAGGGGATAAAGCTTGACACTATCCTGTCGGAAAGGCGCTCGGTGGCCGAAGGCGTGAAGACCACAAAATCGGTTCATAATCTATCTCGGAAGATAGGAGTCGAAATGCCCATTGCAGAGCAGATCTATCGCATATTGTACGAAGACCTTGACCCAAAAGCAGCGCTTCGCATCCTTATGAGCAGGGATCTCAGACAAGAGCACGATGAAGAATGACTAATGTCTGGGGGAAAGAAACCACACAAAGGCGAAGGCCATCGAGGCCGCCTGAGAGAAAAGTTTTTGACTTCCGGGCTCGATGGCTTCCATGATTACGAAGTCATCGAACTGCTCCTGACCCTTGCCACACCCATAAAGGACTGTAAGGAGCAGGCCAAAGCCGTCTTGAAGCGCTTTAAGACTCTTCAAGGGGTCATTGAAGCACCGTCTGAAGATCTGCAGGAGATAAAGGGCATTGGGCCGAAAAATGTATTCGGTATCAAGTTCGTAAGCGCGGTTGCCGAGCGATACCTGAAGAAAAAGGTCATCAAGAAAGACCCAATCCGATCGTCCGGTGAGCTTTTCAAATATCTTTACCACACCCTGCGTGACAAGAACCGCGAGATCTTCAAAGTCGTCTTCCTTGACGCCCAGAACAGGATCATAGCCATAGAAACCCTATTTGAGGGTACCCTCACGGCGAGCAGTGTCTATCCAAGAGAAGTCGTACAAGCGGCACTCAGACATCATGCGGCGGGCCTTTTCCTCGTTCACAATCACCCTTCAGGGGAGCCCAGGCCATCCAGGGAAGACAAACTCATCACCCAAGAGCTGATCCACGCCTGCCGGGTCATGGGCATCACGGTCCACGAGCACCTCATTATCGGTGACAACACATATTTCAGTTTTGCAGATCACGGTCATATCGCCGAGATGAACCGTGAATATGAGGCGGCGCATAGACAAGCTTAAGGCTTGCGCAAAGATAACTTTGCAGAATTGGTGCTCAGATTTGGGTCAGATTTGGCCGATCCGATTGAGCAAAACCACCCTGGAGGAATATGCTTCGCATTCCACAGGGCAAGCAGGGCTAGCTGGCTATTTCGCGGATTTTGCGCCCGCCCTGGCGCTATGCGACAGATTGACTGGCATACTTTGTTTTCCGTTGGAACCGGAAAATTAGCTCACTAAAGCCTATAGACCAGATCTGGGCCAGGGAATGAGTATCGGACAAAGAATGCGATGCAGGGTGGTATCTATCTACTATTAGAGTTATGCAGACAATTAATAATTAAGACCCTAT
>DAOUWN010000209.1 GCA_030667105.1 Deltaproteobacteria bacterium | reverse complement strand
CTGTCAAGGTGTTCGTTGAGTCTTCTGACTATTTTCTGTTTCTCCTTGAGCTGGACCTCAAATTGCCCCGCCACTTCTTGCGCATCTCTTAGGACAGGCTCAAGTGTATCAGTGATATGTTCCGTCCCGGATGCCCCGGACCTGTCGCCCAGGGCCTTAACTTGTCTTACAAAGACGATGAAAAGTACGATCAGGCACAGATCCACAATAATCTGTATGATCGCCCAGAATTCCACGGATGTTGGCAGCATGATGAATCGACTTTGAACTCATTCTTGACGGCTTCGTAAAAAGTCCATCATTCTTGTTCCCAGGCTCAAATCACCACGTCTAACAGGGCGCCCGGAATCTTTGAGTCTTTCTCTTGACCCCTCTTCTTTGTTGAATCTTTGTATTGGTATGCACTCCGTCCGGAATCTGCGGACTTATCGCCGGACCTATTTTTTTTCTTCCCCTTTCTCCTATTTGCGGGCAAAGGCCTGTTCAGTTCAAAGGCCTGCCGTTTGCCTTTTTGTATCTCTCTAATTCCAGTCCCTTGCCCAAGAGGGACTTTCATGTCCGTGATACGCGCCATTGTCTAGTCAAATATCTGGCCACGCCGCCTGCTAATGATTGATATCGCCTGGCTTCCGGTTACACCAGCAGAAATTCGGTAAAATCGATCCTGTCCACGGTTCCGGTCACAAGTACGGCATTAATGGCATCAATAATATCTTTCTTCAGCTTCTTCCTGGAGTCAACCTGTTCCATTTCTCCCATAGCTATTTTGCTCAAAACTCCGTAGATGGCAGCTCTGCAAAGGGTCATTTTCTCGTCCACCTCACTATACACCGCGCTGTTTGACGGTTTAATCGAAAGACTCAACAACAGATATGCCCTGTCACCTTTTTCAGCAAGAAAAACCAGAAACCTGGCAAGATGAATAATATCAGCCGTGCCGTTCTCTACAGAAGCCTGGTATACCTGCACAGAGACTGTCTTGCGTTTTTCCTCTTTGCCCTTTGTGACGAGTCCTGTTATCCCGTAAACGGAAAAAAGCACACATGTGCCAACAATGAAGCCGGCAATATGACGTTGATATTTCTTGAGCTGCGCACGAACTGCCGACAGGGACCCACTTTCAGGGGCATCAGAAGGTGAAGTATCCGGAAATGCTGTTTCTGTCTCCTGTTCCCTTGGGTCTTGCGTAGAATCTCCACTCTCTTCTACCGTTTCCTCTGACTCTGCAGATCGAGTCGGTTCGGTGGCGTCTTCCAATATGATTGTGGCCTCTGCCACCTGACCGCCCTCTGTTTCGCCTCCCCTCCCGGCTGAGCTATTGGTCTCATGCTGACCTTCCCTTTCGACACTCGATTTGGGTTCGATATTGTCATTGTTATCAAGCTGTTTTGTGTTTTCTTCCGGATTGTCCATGCATGAGCTCTTATGTCTGGTGATATGGCTTCAGCTTGGCTCTTAGTTTGATAATGGCCTTGGTGTGAATCTGGGAAATTCTCGATTCAGTCAGTCCCAGCACCTCCCCAATCTCCTTCAGTGTCAACTCGTCGTAGTAGTATAGCGAAACCACCATTTGTTCTTTCTCCGATAGTGTCTTGATGGCTCTGGCTATGACACCCCTCAGTTCCGAGACAATCACGTGATCTCCTGGGTTGTCATCTCCTTGGATTAAACTCTTGAAGGATTTTCTGGATTCCGTATTATCCCTGTCGTCCTTGACATAACCATCCAGACTGAAGAGATCAATTCCTTTAGCCATGCTGAGGATGCCATAGTAAGTATCAAGATCAATTTCCATCTCATCGGCAATTTCCGCGTCATCTGCCGGCCTGTTGAACCTCGCTTCAACGGCCACGATGGCCTTTTCCATATCATGGAGCTTTTTTCTGGTTGATCGCGGAATCCAGTCCAAATTCCTGAGTTCATCCAGCATAGCCCCCTTGATCCTGAATTCGGCATAGGTCTTGAACTGAACATCTCGAGAGGGATCAAATCTGTCAATAGCATCCAGCAGTCCCATAATGCCCACACTGGTCAGGTCATCCACAGAGACGCTTGGCGGGACCCGAATGGCCAGGCGGTTTGCCAACAATTTCACCAAGGGAGCATATTGAACAATCAAAGCGCTACGGTCCATATCATTCATAGCGCTGGGCCACTTGGTCTTCGTGTTGCCGTATGAGTATATTGCTGAAGCTCTTTGCATAATGACTAACGAGTTATTAGTTTCTTCCAGAAGAACTTGATATTCCCATCCTGCGCCACATCTGCTGACGAGGCCTGCATGCGACCAGCCAATACAGAGAACTCCTTGCTCGATATGCTCTCCGGGTAACTCCGGATCACAGTGTTCTGTTGCCTAACCGCTTTTTCCACATTGACATCCCTTGGAATAAAGCCGATATATTCCAACGATATCCCCTTAAGGAAGCGAACGACGGCGTTGCTCAAGTTCTCAAAAACCGACCTGGCTTCCTCTTCACGGTCCACCATGTTAACCAGCAACTTGAAAGTGTTCGTGCCATGCTTGGTATACATCACTTTGATCAAGGCATAGGCATCTGTTATTGAAGTAGGCTCAGAGGTAACCACCACAATCCGCTCATCCGCAGCAATGCTAAAATAGATGACATTGGAAGAAATGCCCGCCCCGGTATCGATGAGAAAGATGTCAAAATCTTCCTCTAATGCGTCAAACTCATTCAGCAGGTTGAGTTTTTGTCCTTGCGTCAGATGGACCAGGTCTTGGACTCCGGAGCCAGCCGGAATGATTTGAATTCCTTCGGGCCCTTCCACTATTATTTCGCCCAGACTTTTTTCACCGTTGACTACATGCGCAATATTGTAGGCAGGGCTAATGCCAAAAATAATGTCAATATTTGCCAGGCCCAAATCCCCGTCCAATACCAACACGCTCTTTCCGAGTCTTCTCAGCGCTATGGCCAGGTTTCCCACAATATTGGTCTTACCCACGCCACCTTTGCCACTCGTGACAGAAATGACACGCGTAGAAGATGTTTCCTCAGAATATCTGCGTCCATCTCGACCGCCATGCATATCATGGGCTTTCTTTCCGACCATCTGTCTCAAGCCGTCTGCTTGATCCACCTTAATACTCTCCTACTGACTGAAAGATCAGGCTCAGTATGCCTGTTCTGGTTGCCTTCAGAATGTCTTCCGGAACCCGCTGGCCTGTTGTAATAAAGGAAATGGGCATCCTTAGCTTGAAAGACTGGTTTACGATTACTCCTCTTGCTCTGGTCTCATCCGTTTTGGTAAAAATGTAACTGCTCAGGTTCAATCGACCAAAATTCCTGGCGGCCGAATCCATCTCCGATGCACTGGTTGCCGTACTGAGAAGCAAATGACTCTTGATGGAGCGATAACTGCCGACCAACCCTGCCATCTCTTTCATACGCTCCATGTCGTAGTGACTCTGCCCTGCTGTGTCTATGAGAATGACATCTTTTTCATTCAGTCGTCTCAGGGCGAATTGCAAATCAGCGCAACTGAATGCGGGAAAACATGGCACACCCAGGATGGCGGCATACGTCTTAAGCTGCTCCATAGCTCCGATTCTATAATTGTCTATGGAGATAAGCCCTACGGTCCTCTTCTGTTTCAGGCTGAGATCGGCCACTAACTTGGCAATCGTTGTGGTCTTGCCTACACCTGTAGGCCCGACAAGAGCGGCTACGATCTGACCTTCAGTCCGAGCAAAAGGATCGGTAATATCGATGACCTTTAAAACCTCTTTCAAGACCCGCTCGTGCAATCCATTCGAATCTGATCGCATATCTTCATCAAACGCCCCCGCCTTTTTCAGGAATGCGTGGACATAAGGTTCGCTGATGCCGCTTCGAATCATTTTGGCATAGACGTCCATCGCCTCCGGATTGGCCGCGAAACCTTCCGCAAGGGGCCGAGATCGACCCAAAAGAAAAAGCATCTCCTTTATGTTCATCAACTCCGACTTCAGAGCATCGAAAAAAGCGGGATCTTGAGGGGGCACCCTTGTTGAATCCCTGCGTGTTTCACCTGCCATCGCGCTTATTTCAAACAGCCCCTTAGTTCTGTATTCTGATGCCCCCTTTTCAACGTCCAGCTTTCGCGTTGACAATATGAGGGCATCTGAGCCAAGGCCTCGCTTGACCATATTGGTCGCTTCTTGAATGGTGTCTGCCTGAAACCTCCTAACCTCCATACTGTAACTGCACCTTTCCCAAGGATTTAAAGCGGATATTCTTTGAGAGTTCATTATGAGAAAGCACCATCAGAGATGGCGCAAGCTGCTCGATCATCCTTCTAAAATGTCGCCTCAGCTGCGGAGAGCATAGGATGATGGGCTGAAATCCTTTAGCCATAGCTTTTTCTGTCTCATTGTTGACTGATTTCATGATGGAAGTGGCCACCTTCGGGTCCACTGACAAATATGAACCATGCTCAGTATGTTGAACGCTATCCAGCAGAACGTCCTCAACGTCTTGTTCGAGAGTCAAAACATTCAAGACGCCGTCTTCAGGTATATAGTTGCTCACAATGGCGCGAGCGAGCCTCTGCCTGACGTACTCTGTT
>DAOUWN010000196.1 GCA_030667105.1 Deltaproteobacteria bacterium | reverse complement strand
TTCCGGCATGGTGCAAGGCCAAATGATGGATCTGTCTTTTGAGGGAAAGACGATTAGTCGGGAAGAACTTGAAAGACTCCAGCGCTTCAAGACCGGGGCTCTTATTGAGGTTTCTCTACGGGCCGGGGCCATACTTGGCGGGGGGAGCCCTCAACAGATAGCTGCCCTCGGGGCTTATGGCCGACATATCGGCCTCGCGTTTCAAATGACTGACGACATATTGAATATTGAAGGGAAACCTGAGATGCTTGGCAAGGCCGTGGGAAGCGACGAGGCCCTTGGAAAGGCCACGGCCCCTTCTGTCATGGGCCTGGAGGAGGCAAAAGCCCGTGCCGGCGAACTCGTAGAAAGCGCCTTGGCGGCAGTCAGAATCTTTGATATGAAAGGGGAACCACTTGCCGCCCTTGCACGCTATGTAATTGAGAGAAGGAAATGAGGTTAGATTGAAATACTTAGATAAAATAGACTCTCCACAAGACGTCAAGCAACTGAAACGTTCACAATTGCCTCAATTAGCCAAAGAAATACGAGAGGTCATCATCAAAACCGTGTCCAAAACGGGCGGACACCTGGCGCCCAGCCTGGGGGTTGTGGAACTGACCGTGGCCCTGCACTACGTGTTTGATCTACCAAGGGACAGGATCATATGGGATGTGGGTCATCAAACATATGCCCACAAGCTTCTTACTGGTCGAAGAGACAGGTTTCACACACTGCGGCAACACGGGGGCCTCAGCGGCTTTACTCGCAGAAGCGAAAGCCCGTATGATGCCTTTTCCACGGGCCATGCCAGCACGTCCATTTCAGCAAGCCTTGGCATGGCATGCGGGAGGTGCCTGAACAAAGGCAAGGGCAAGGTCCTTGCTGTCATTGGCGATGGCTCCATAACCGGCGGCCTAGCCTATGAGGGGTTGAGCCAGGCGGGTGAGCTTCGTAAGGACCTTATTGTTATCTTGAACGATAACGAGATGTCCATTGCCCGGAATGTGAGGGTCTTCTCATCCTTCTTGAGCCGGAAACTTTCTGCAAAGCACTTTGTGGCGCTCAGGGAAGAACTCAAGGAGTTTTTCAGGTCCCTTCCCAAGTTCGGAGATGACGTCTATAACCTGGCCAAGCGAAGTGAGGAATCATTCAAGGCCTTTATCACGCCAGGGATGCTTTTTGAGGCATTCAACTTCAATTACTTTGGCCCGATAAAGGGCCACAGGCTGGATCACCTCATTGACACGCTGCAGAATGTGAGGGAGATGCAGAAACCGGTCCTCTTTCATGTGATTACAAAGAAGGGGAAGGGCTACGCCCCCGCAGAACGCAACCCCACCTATTTTCACGGCGTTGGGTCGTTTGAAATCAAAACGGGCAATCACATCTCCTCCAAGAAGAGACCTCCTAGCTACACTGATATTTTTGGCAACACCTTGACCGAGCTTGCCCGCAAGAACGACAAAATCGTCGCAGTAACAGCAGCTATGCCTGAGGGCACGGGACTCAAGGCTTTTTCCGACGCCTTTCCGGAGCGTTTTTTTGATGTAGGCATTGCCGAACAGCATGCGGTTACTTTTGCGGCAGGCATGACTACCGAAGGATTTTGTCCGGTGGTAGCAATCTATTCCACGTTTTTGCAGCGAGCCTATGACCAGATCCTTCACGACGTCTGCCTGGACGCCCTGCCGGTGGTCTTTGCCTTGGATCGCGGCGGCATTGTCGGCGAGGACGGCCCAACCCATCAGGGCCTATTTGATTTCAGCTACTTGCGCAGTTTGCCAAACCTGGTTGTGATGGCGCCTAAAGACGAAAACGAACTCCAACACATGTTGGCGACTGCCATGGAACACTCCGGTCCCATAGCATTCAGGTATCCGAGGGGCAGTGGCGTTGGGGCGCCAATAGATCATGAGATCCACACCCTGCCCATAGGCAAGGCAGAGATCCTGACGAGAGGAGACGATGTTGCGATCTTTGCCATCGGCGCCACTGTCACGGCCGCCCTTGAAGCCGAGAAGCAGCTTGAATCTCAGAACATCTCTGTCACTGTGGTAAACAGCCGCTTCGTGAAGCCCCTTGACAGAAAACTCATCACTTCCCTGGCAAAGAAGATCCCGCACATTGTGACTGTTGAAGAAAACGTCCTTCAGGGCGGCTTTGGTAGCGCGGTTCTTGAGTGCCTGTCGGATGAAGGCGTTACTGGAAATCAGATCTTGCGGCTTGGCATAGGTGATACGTTCGTGGAGCACGGTTCTCAAAAGATCCTGCGTGCCAAGTACGGCATTGACGCCCCTGGCATCGCAAAAGCCGTAACCAAAGTGGTTAAGGGCGGGGCTTCGGTGCAGTAGGACATGAAACCCGGCAGGCAACGGCTGGACGTGCTCCTGGTAAAAAGGGGTCTTGCGCAAAGCCGCCAGCGCGCTCTTTCGCTTGTCCTTGCGGGCAAGGTTTGGGTCAACGGTGAAAGGCTGGTAAAGGCAGGGCACCTGGTCCCCGATGATGTGTCTCTTCGTGTCACGGGCAAGGATATCCCCTATGTCAGCCGCGGCGGGCTTAAACTGGAAGCGGCTTTACGTGCGTTTTCCCTTGATGTCAGTGGCTTAGAGTGCTTGGATGTAGGCGCTTCTACAGGGGGATTTACAGACTGTCTCCTCCAGCATGGCGCAAGACATGTCACTGCTGTGGATGTGGGCTACGGCCAACTCCACTGGAATCTGCGGTCAGATCCCAGGGTCACGGTCTTAGAACGGACAAACATCCGGCATCTGTACGCAGGAGCAGTACCTGAGGCTGTGGACTTAGCTTGCATCGACGTCTCATTTATCTCGCTCAAGATCGTGGTTCCTGCTGTCATGAAATTCGTGAAGCGTTCAGGCCACATCATCTGTTTAATAAAGCCCCAGTTTGAGGTGGGAAAAGGATTGGTGGGAAAGGGCGGCGTGGTCCGTGACAAGTCCTTACATGAAGCTGTCATGGAAGACCTTTCCAAGGCATTCAATGACATGAACCTATCTCAACTGGGAGTCATCCCCTCCCCTATTCTCGGCCCCAAGGGAAATCAGGAATATCTAGCCTATTTGCAGATGGAGAAAGCCTATGGAGGATAACGTCAGACGAGCGATTTTTCGTAAGGTGAAGGAGGAGCCATTTGCCAGAAAGCTGAATCTTGATTTGATCGAACTCAACGATGGATATTCTGTCGTAGAAATGACCTTTACAGAGGATCTGGAAAACATCTTTGGAATGGCCCACGGCGGCGCCATATTCGGCCTGATTGACGAAGCCTTTGAGACAGCCGCCAATTCTCACGGCACCATAGCAGTGGCTCTTAATATGAATATCACCTATATGAATTCACCCGCGCCAGGGGCAAGGCTGCGGGCAGAGGCTAAGGAATTGAACATAACCCCACGCACAGCCTCATATGACATCAAGGTAACAGATGAAAAGCAAACACTAATTGCATCATGCCAGGCCCTTGTCTACAGGAAGAAGCAGGGACTACCGTTTCTGGAGTAAATGATGGAATGATCCCTCGTGTCATCAGCAAATTGATGATGATTTCGGGCCTGGCAATGGTCGTTCTGACCTTTTGGGGCACGGCTCATCATGTTTTTCCTTTCTATGCCCACACCTACCCTTTTTGCTGGTACGGCCTTATAGTCTTTCTTGACGGTCTCCTCTCGTGGCGCTGGAACGAGGGGCTCATTCTTGGAAGACCCCGCGAATTCGTTGCACTTCTTTTCTGGTCTGCCATTTTTTGGTTTTTCTTTGAAATTTGGAATCTTCGTCTTCAAAACTGGTACTTTGCAGGTGTCCCCCCCGAAGGGCTGTGGTCTCATGTCGAGGCCTATCTTGATTTTGCAACGGTCCTGCCCGGCATGTTTTTGGTGTACCGCCTTCTTTATCGATTGAAGCTCCCCTCGCACGTAAGAACCCGGTTTGTCCTCAAAAAATGGGCGCGAAAGGGATGTGTATTGATCGGACTTGTGATGCTGATCCTGCCCTTGGTCTATCCTGTCTACTTTTTTCCTTTTGTCTGGGGTGCTTTTATTTTCCTGCTCGAGCCTGTCTGTGCAAGATGGGGCGCACACTCCCTGCTTAAAGATGCTGAAAGCGGGGAATGGACCACCCTTATTCGTCTGTTGATTGCCGGGATTTTTTGCGGTGGGTACTGGGAGCTCTGTAATTTCTGGTCCCTTGAAAAATGGGTCTACACGGTCCCTTTTTTTTCAGAAGGCAAATTGTTCGAGATGCCCTACTTGGGATTTCTGGGCTTTCCGCCCTTCTGCGTGGAGTGTTTTGTCCTGACAAACGCAGTCTATCTGCTGCGTGGCGGCCGCCACTGGATTCCACAAGCAATCAAAAAGCAGAAGGCACCGGCTTCGGCCAACAGGGTGATCTATCTTGTCTTGATTACTTTTGCTCTTTTCTTGAGTGAATGGTCTTATTTTCAAATGGAATATCACACAATCGACAGTCGCTCGGAATCACTCAGTCACATCCTTGAAGATATCACTCCAACCGATGATGCAAGCATCCTTGCCGAAAAGGGCTGGCGCTACCCCAAAGAGGTTTTGAAAAACTGGGAGGAGGCGACAGAACTGATCAGGGTACCATTTCGTGATGCCATACGCCGGCGCCTGGAACTTACAAGCTTGCTGCATATGGGATCAGTCAATGCCCGCCTGCTGGAAAAAGCCGGCGTCCGTTCGCTAAAAGAGTTGGGCAAGCAGGATCCGGATGAACTTTTTCCTGAACTTGTCCGGATCAACCAGGCCTTGCGGCTTCGCAAAACGCCACTTGTGAAACGACGTATAGTGGCGTGGATTGAAGGTGCAAAACGTAAGTCCGTGATTTACTAAATTGGATGTCACAGCGCGCCGAGCTCAATGGCATCCAAGGCTTCTTTGGCTTCTTTGAAGTCAGGGTCCAGTTTCAGGGCCTGTCTGAAGTAGGATTGGGCCTTGTCCGCGTGGTTCATATCAATGT
>DAOUWN010000015.1 GCA_030667105.1 Deltaproteobacteria bacterium | reverse complement strand
TCGTATGTAAGGGCCACACCTGACGGAACTGCACTAGAGATCACACACATAAAGGCTGCTCGTCGGTTTGCCGTTCCGTTCATCTCCTGCACTAATGTGTCATTGTTGTCCTGGTCAGTGGCAGACGGCCCTGCATATCGCGCTGAGCGGACGCCCGGAGCGCCTTCCAGGGCTTCCACCTCCAGGCCGGAATCATCCGCCAGGGCGGGCAGCCCAAGAACTTTGGCCGTAAATGAGGCCTTCTTGAAGGCATTATCGTCAAATGTGTCGCCATCTTCTTCAACATCAGGTATGGGGCCGAAGTCATCCAGGTTCTTGATTTCCACGGGGAAATCTTTCAAAAGCTCCCATATCTCTCGTGTCTTTCCCGGGTTTCGCGTAGCCAAAACCAGCCATTGCTTACCTGTCATGGATCTCACCTTCAAGTGCTGCCATGTTCTTCACGCTTCACATCCCTTCCTGTTTGCTGCGATCAGGAGTCGTTCTACGAAACATAAGGGCTGCAAGAGAAAATGCAAATACCATAATCCCGTTTATAATAAAAGGCATTTTGTAACCCCAGACCTGGTTGAGCCATCCTGAAAAAGCGGCAAATATGAATATGGCCAATGTCCGTACACAGAAAATAATGCCCGAATTCCCGCCAAGCCTTGCTGCCGGAAAAAAACGAGCGGTGAGCACATCGGACTCCAGGATGGTCAGGGTGTCACCTGCTGTATGAATCATCCTGACTATCAGAAGGCTGAGAAACGTGTTTGTAAAGGCTGTTACGACCTGAAAACAGCTTGATATCAGAAGTCCCACAAGGAGCAACAAGAAGACCCTCTCTTTTTTGTCCATGAGGATACCGGCAAATGGCACCAGAAAGGCCATCCAGATCCCCAAGGCAAAAAACACAAGCCCTATCTCCTTTTTGTTCAGCCCGATGATATCCTTCATAAGAAGGCTGATGCTCGTCTGCTCGGCCCCGAAGTGGGTGCCGAGGACAAAAACCACGGTCATGAGGAACAGGACATCCGGCTTTCTTATGTCCTGGTTGTAGTCCTTGAAACTGAAAACCACAGGCGGAGCATCTTTTGCAAGGAGCGTTAGCAAGGTAATGACAATGGAGACGATCAACGCCCCTTTGATCATGAGAACTGCGCCGTATGTTTCATAGACATACCCGCCTACAAGAGGCCCAAGTCCGAAACCCAAGTATCCGCCCAGATGCAGGAAGGCCACTTTTTTCCCTCGTCCAGTGTGATCTATGAGCTTAAGATAAAGAGACATCAAGACCACCCTGATAGTGGCGGCCCCCACACCTCCAAGGATCACCACAAAGCAGACACTGAAGAAGTCTCTCACGGTGATAAGGAGCAAGAAATAACAACTGTAACAGATGGCGCCCAAGGTGAGTGTCCTCTTCGGGGAGAAGTAGTCTGAAAACACACCAAAGGGAAGCACCAGAATAATGCTTGAGAGTGAGGTCAGTCCTATGGCAAAGCCTATCTGCTGATCGCTAAAACCGTAGGACTTGAAAAGTATAGGCAGGTATGCAAGGACCATCCAGAAGGAAAAGAAATAGAGGAGATAAGAGACAAAAAATACGGCTGATTTGGATCGGTCCATGTATATTTCCGGTCATGATGACCTCATGTATATAGCGCCTGAACGTAAACCCTATAGTTGCATAAACAACATGGCAAAAGGTCCTAAAAAGCAATGATAGCCTTTCTTTGCGGCCTTTTTGAGCAGTTTTGGGGAATTCACTGCGAGTGATCTCCAGAAAACTAGAAAAACAGCCAAGTTGTTTACCCTTCGGGGTTTTCGGTCAAGTACTACGTGGATGGAGACTACTTGATGACTTTAAGCTGCCTTTTTCTCTCCTTTTTTTCTTTTTCTTGCCGTTTGTCACACACCTTGCAAATCGTTTTTTCGCACGACTGTCGAATCGACTTAAGGACGTATTCCACATGCTCCAGGGGATGTTTTTTTAGATGGCCGCTGTTGATATAATCTATTCCCACTTTCTGCATCACAGCCAGGATAGTTCTGTACTCTTGCTTGTAGGCTTCTATGAATTCTTTGTCATCCATGTTAGTCCGTTATCACAGAAATTCGTGTTTTTTCTGGCAGAGTCTATCCGGGTTAGGGTTCAATAGAGCTTCTCACATTGTTTCTTGTCAAAAGGCCTTTTCTTCTTTTTGATCCAGTAAGAAGCAGCCCCCTTGTCCCATTTTTGATCAAGAACATCCTTTCTGAGCAGCCTCATCATGAGGCCAACGGGAGTAACCACAAGATAGAAGAGAATGGACAGGATAATACGAGACATAAAAAAACCGAGTACCACCGCCAGGCCCATCCATACCCTGTACACGGCTCTCAGCGTTGCCGGAGCCCAGATTCCCAATCCGAAGAACAACACGCCCAACCCGATGCCTGCGTACCCAAGGGGCCTTCCCTTACAGACAAGGATGCCGCCGATAATGGCCAAAACCACCAGAAAGGTGATGCCAAAATTCCTGATGCTTTTGGGCCCTGTGTCAACTGCCTTTATTTCGTCAAGGATTTCGGATAACACGATGATGCACACAGCCTCCGTGGGCTCTTCACCTTATCTGTGGCCACATTGTGGCGAGTCGTCCCGTTTGTACGTATTATTTACCGTCAGGGATGAAATAATGCAAGGATCTTCTCTATGACACAACCACAAAAGGAATGGTTTCGGCTGAGGGGGGCTACAGTTTCATTTTCTCGGCATTGATTTCAATGTCTTCATCCATTACCTGGAGCTGATCGATCAACCATTGTCGGTCTTGCCTGATCAGATAATATATTTCCTTTTGATTTGTTTCACCGACAACGGTTCCAATCCTTGCGTCAATGACAACTACGGCCCTGTTGTCATCGATCTTTGAATCAATGACCGCGCCATCGATCCTCCTGTACTCCATTTGTTGCAAAGCCTTCCAGGTGTCAATTGTCCAGACCGATTTAGGTCTGTTGTCCCTGAAATGTCCTGTAGTGCAGTTGGCAGTCTCGTCCATGCCAGGGCCACCGTAGGAGCCACTGAATGACTCGACCACATCAACAGGGGAGTCCTGTTGGGCCTGACATAGCGTGAATGTGGGAAAAAGAAGGATAATCAGCACAGGGACTATACTGCAGGCTCTTTTCATGGGTTTCCTCTCCGCGAAAGTGTGATATCGGAACGGCTGGTTTGCTCAGACTGCCTTTCCATTATATCGGCAGGTTTGCGGAATAAGTTAAACCAGGGACACGCGTGGGATCCAAACGGGGCTATGAAATTTCTTTCTTGACCATCAGGCAAAGTTGTTGAAAAATGCTCAGACTTTTTCTTTGTACTAACCCTGAAATGCGGGTCGGGCCACACCAGTTGGCCGACATTGCTAGATCTATATGAGAGTCTTGGCGGTCTTTATAGGTTTTCTCGTTTTATTCTGCATGGTTCCGGCTAGTGCGCTGTCACGTGTCATCGTCGATGACACGGTTGGGTTGAAAGACGAGAAGGTTGTGCTCAAAGCGGAGACAAGGGGAAAAATCTTCAGCAAAGGCGGTGAAGTTGTAGAGTTCTTTGTTGACAGGGAATCCATTGGTAAGACCCTTTCAGGCGGCGACGGCGTGGCGTTTAAAGCCTTCATCCCAACCAAAACTGGCCTGTATAGAATAACGGTGCGATCCGGTGGGGACGAAGATACCGGATTATTTCTTTCTCTAAAAAGAGGATCGAGTATTGTCTTTATTGATATTGAGGGGTGTCTCTTTGAAAACCCGTTTTCAAGGAAGGCAAAACAAGGGAGCCAGAAGGCAATAGAAGAGCTTCATGAAAAATTTCCTGTTGTGTTTCTTCAAAGTGGTTTTTTCGGTATAAAAGCTGTCCGGGCATGGCTAAAAGAAAATGAATATCCGGAACTGCCTGTCCTTCCTTGGAGACGAGGAGAAATATTTGATGAGATTGCTCAAAAGGATTTGAGGGTTAAGGCAATAATTGCAGGCCCTAAGGTGATCGAGTCTGCCAAGGAACATAAGCCCCTCGTCTTCAGCTTCGAAGAAGTAGAAGGTGGAGAGTGGATAAAAGACTGGAAGGAGATCAGAGAAAAGCTCAAATAGGCTGTTTCCAGGGCAGACCGTGTGAGAAATCACAAGTTCATACCACCGCCGATCTCCTTTTCACTCTTCAGCGCTGGGGCCGGTCACTCGGTCTTGACACACCACTACACTTCTCTTATACTTTCCAGTCTGTACTGGGTAAGTGCCTTCGTGGGCATCTCAAAAGCGCCATTTGTTGAATTCAGAAGCGTTTACAAGACGTTACATTCTTTTAAGTTCAATGGCGAGACGGATTAGCGCTTAATGCTCGGGAGATTGTAGCGTGGACGGTTTGAGTCAGATGCCCGAAGAAAAAAATCTGGGATGGTGGACTCCCGGCATTATTGAACCTTTTTCCAATGCAGATGCCCTGAAAGATGCAATCTACCATATCCGTCGGCCTTTTAATATTATTGTCAGGGACAACGCCTATGCTGTTGGACTGGATGGCACAGGGCTTTTTGGCAGGAGCAATCCCGCTGCCGATGCCTTCCCGGTTGCCGCACACATACCGGCCTGCCGAATAGAAGGTATTGGGGATCGAACGTTTTGCACGGATCATGGGATCCGGTATCCCTACATTGCCGGGTCAATGGCCCACGGGATCACTTCTCCCGCAATGGTCGAGGCCATGGGGCTAAACGGCATGCTCGGTTTTTTCGGTTCATCAGGCATGGACATCGAGGCCGTGGAATCCGCAATCGATCGTATCACAGGCCGTCTTGCCGGCATTCCTCACGGCTACAATCTTATTCACAGCCCGAATGACCCGGCCCTCGAAGCTGCCCTCACGGATCTCTATCTCCGCAGAGGGATCAAACTCGTTGAGGCCTCTGCCTACATGGATCTTACTCTGCCGGTCGTCCGGTTTCGCGTCCACGGTATTCATCGTAACAGTTCCGGCGATATTGCAACCCCGAACCGGATAATCGCAAAGGTCTCCCGTGTGGAAGTTGCATC
Organism: Deltaproteobacteria bacterium; assembly: GCA_030667105.1. The sequence goes on along the minus strand of DAOUWN010000015.1, from coordinate 9,395 downwards.
CAGGTTTTTTGCGCCGCCGCCGGATTCACTCATCAGGGAGCTTATTTCCATGGGAGACATCACGGAAGAACAGGCGAACCTGGCTTCGCAGGTACCAATGGCCCAGGATATTACGGCTGAAGCGGACTCAGGGGGCCATACCGACAACCAGTCGGCCATGACTCTCTTGCCGACAATTTTGGCGCTGCGCGACCGGATGCAGGACAGGTATTCATTCAGTCAAACTCTGAGGGTCGGGGTGGCAGGCGGAATTGCCACTCCATCTTCCGCATCAGCGGCCTTTGCCATGGGGGCAGCCTATATTCTGACAGGCTCCATAAACCAGGCCTGTGTCGAATCGGGTACATCGGACGACGTGAAAGAAATGCTCGCCCTGACTGAACAGGCGGACGTCGCCATGGCCCCGGCAGCGGACATGTTTGAGATGGGTGTCACCGTCCAGGTCATCAAGCGGGGGACAATGTTTCCCATGCGTGCTTCAAAGCTTTACGAAATTTACAGGTCCTGTAACGGCATTCAGGAAATCCCGGCGGGCCAGCGAATGATGTTGGAAAAGAGCATTTTTCAGGATTCTCTCGAAAACGTCTGGAAGCAGACCAGGGATTTTTTCCTTCGCCGTGACCCTGCCCAGGTAGAACGGGCCGAAAAGGACCCGAAACATCTCATGGCCCTTGTATTTAGATGGTATCTCGGAAAGTCTTCACAATGGGCGACCACGGGAGATGTCTCTCGAAAGATCGATTATCAGATCTGGTGCGGACCGTCTATGGGCGCATTCAACGAATGGGCAAAGGGCTCCTTTCTGGAGCATCCGCAGAACAGAAAGGTTGATATCGTGGCCCTGAATCTGCTCTTCGGGGCTTCCGTTATCATGCGCATAAACCACCTCAGATGGCAGGGCATTCCGTTTCCTCCTGATTTACTGCGTGTAACTCCCATGGACCCCGGCCTGATTAAAGGGTATCTAAATTGAAAGAGAATGAAGAATTGAAATACCGGGATTCCTCCCGCTGCACACCTATTGCCATAATCGGCATCGGCTGTCTGTTTCCCAGGGCAGACAACCTGAATGCCTACTGGGCCAACATAACAAACCGTATCGATGCAATCACCGAGGTTCCGGGGACCCACTGGAAAGCGGAAGACTATTGTGCTGAAGGCCCCACCCCTGCAGAGCGTGTCTGCACATCCGGAGGGGGGTTTATCTCTTCTGTGGATTTCGATCCGCTTGAATTCGGCATCTCGCCAAACGCGATGGAGGCCATCGACACATCACAACTGCTCGGGCTGGTAGTTACGCGTCAGGCGCTCAATGATGCCGGTTACGGGCCGGGACGGACATTTAACCGGGAACGGATAAGCGTTATCCTTGGAGTGACCGGCACCCTTGAAATGGTAATCCCCTTGGGAGCGCGTCTTGGCCACCCAGTGTGGCGCAGATGCCTTAAGGAAGCGGGGGTCGAAGATCAAACGGCTGAAGACGTGGTCAGGCGGATCTCTGATTCATATGTGTCCTGGCAGGAAAACTCCTTCCCGGGTCTTCTAGGCAATGTGGTGGCAGGCCGTATTGCCAAGCATTTTAATCTGGGAGGAACCAATTGCGTGGTTGACGCCGCCTGCGCGAGTTCCATGAGTGCAATACACATGGCCGGGATGGAACTTGTTTCCGGCCGGTCCGACATGGCGATCACGGGGGGGATTGACACCTTTAACGATATTTTCATGTACACATGTTTCAACCAGACCCAGGCCCTGTCCCCCACAGGCAATGCCAGGCCTTTCGATGTCAGGGCTGACGGAACAATACTGGGTGAAGGGCTGGGGATCCTGGTCCTCAAACGTCTTGAAGACGCCCGTCGCGACAACGACAGGGTCTATGCAGTCATTCGCGGCATCGGGACATCCACCGACGGAAGGGGAGATGCGATATACGCCCCCAGCCCGGCAGGTCAGGCAAAGGCGCTCCAAAAGGCCCACAGCATTGCTGAAGTCACGGCAGATACAATTGAATTGGTTGAGGCCCACGGCACAGGCACCAAGGCGGGGGATGCGGCCGAACTCCAGGCCCTCATCGATGTCTTCGGCGCTGCCGGGAAGAAGAACGAGTGGTGCGCACTAGGGTCGGTCAAGTCTCAAATCGGGCACACAAAGGCCGCGGCCGGAGTGGCAGGAATCATCAAGGCGACAATGGCGCTGTACCACAAGGTGGTTCCGCCGACTATCAAAGTTTCTCAACCCCTGAAAGAGATCGCCTCCGGATTGTCCCCATTTTATGTGAATACCCAAAAGCGTCCATGGATGCCTGCTGAAAGCCATCCACGCCGCGCAGCGGTGAGCTCTTTCGGCTTTGGAGGCAGCAACTACCATTGTGTGCTTGAGGAATACGATTCCGAAAAACCTGAGATCAACTGGGACGGGCAGGTCCAGATCCTCGCTTTTTCAGCTGAAGATACCGATAAACTGGTGACCGCCATCGGCTCATGGCCTTCCTCACTTTCCTGGGAAAAACTGCGGGAAAAGGCATCCGAATCACGCGCTGAGTTCAGGGCGAATCATGATTGCAGACTTCTGATCGTTGCGCAAAGAGACAGGACTGATCTTCAAAGGGCCTTTGTCAATGCCAGCGCCATGCTGAAAAAATCTTCGGGCAAAAGATCATGGAGCACTCCGGACGGTGTCTATTTTGGCGCTGGACGAGCGTCCGGAAAACTGGGGCTGATCTTTCCGGGACAGGGCTCCCAGTATGTGGATATGCTCCTCGATCTGGCCTGTGCTTTCCCGCAGATGCAGAAGGTGCTTGAAGCTGCAGTCCGGGCCTTTGGCAAGGGAAAAGACCCGCGACAGGACAGGCGCCTGATCGACTACATCTATGCTCGCCCGGCCTTTGATGACAGGCAAAAAGAGGATAACGAAACACTGCTTCGGGCTACACAGATCGCCCAACCGGCCATCGGCGCCGTGAGCCTCGGCGCACTGAAGATACTCGAATACTTCGGTATTCAGCCAGAGGCCCTGGCCGGGCACAGTTACGGAGAACTCACCGCCCTGTGTGCATCCGAACGTATCAACGAAGATGATCTATTCTCTCTCTCAATTTTGCGAGGCCGGCTAATGGGCGAAGGGGAAGGTGACATGGGCTCCATGATAGCGGCCCAGGCATCCATGTCAGCGTTAGAGGCGGTAATAAGCGAAGAATCACTGAATATTGTCATTGCCAACAAAAACGCACCGAACCAGGCGGTCCTTTCGGGGCCTACCTGCGAGATAGAAAAGGCTGCCAGTGCGCTGGCCGCAAGGGAGATCAGAAACAAACGGCTGCCTGTTTCCGCTGCATTTCACAGTCCGGCAGTTGCCCACGTGGAAAGGCCGTTCTTGTCCGAATTAAAAAACATTGAATTCAAAAAGGCGGGCACTCCGGTTTTTGCAAATAAGACGGCAGATATCTATCCCGAGAATCAGGACGACACCCGTCGCATACTTGCCGCTCAACTGGTAAGTCCTATTGAGTTTGTTCGGGAAATTGAAAACATGTACGGTTTCGGCGTCAGAACGTTTCTCGAAGTCGGACCCGGCGCCAGGCTGACCGGTCTGGTCAAGTCTATTTTAGCGGATTGCGAACATACAGCGGTCTCCGTGGACGCATCCGCAGGCAAACGTCCCGGCCTCTTTGACCTCGCCTGCACACTCGCCCTTCTGTCTGCAAAGGGGTACAGCCTGAATGTGCCACTCTGGGACGTGGTCCGGGACAACGAAGCGATTTCAGTTGACACAAAAAAGGCAAGGATGACTATTTCTATCTGTGGAGCAAATTATATGAAACCTAGACCCAAGCGACCTGCCGATTCATCCCTAAAACCTTTGACCCGTGCCGCGGTATCCGAAACTGCCGCTGGTTCCACTGTCCGTGAAAAGCCTGCAAACAGGCATTCTCCCGATACCCGCTTGCGGGAGACTGTCGCCACTTCAACGTTTGTTTCACCGGTCGATTCCGGCTCCCTTAAGGAAGCATTGCGTCTGACCCAGGAAAACATGACCGCTCTGCAAAGATTCCAGGAGCAGACCGCCCAACTGCATCAGCAGTTCCTGCAGGGCCAGGAGACGGCCCAGCGTACTTTTCATAAATTGGTGGACCAGCAGCAGATACTCATAGAAAAATCTCTGGGAATGACAATTCCGCAGGCAGATACTGCCGCTTCTCCATCTGAAAGGCCTTCCGCGCCCGTTCAGCCCATTCCGGGGGCAAACCGGGAAGCCCCTCCCGGCCTCAAATACTCCCAACCCATGCAGGCGGTTGAAGCTGTTCAGGTTCCCGAACCGAAGACCGGCGACCATGCCTCTTCGGGTACGACAATCCCGTCTGAGTCTTCTTCCGGCCCTGATCTTTCGGAAGACCGGATTGGCGAGGTGCTCCTTGAAGTGATTGCCAAAAAAACAGGCTATCCGGTTGAGATGCTTGAGATGGAAATGGAGGTGGACGCCGACTTGGGGATCGATTCCATCAAACGCGTGGAAATCATGTCGACTTTGCAGGAAAAAATGCCTGAAACTCCTGCAGTGAGCCCGGAACTGCTCGGTTCCCTGAAGACGCTCAGGCAGATTGTGGAATTCCTCTCCGGATCTCCGGACGCAGGCTCTCCTGTCAAGCCGTCCGCTGCCGAAGCCCCGGCGGCTGAGCTTCCTCCTCCGGATGTCACTCCGGCCGGACACACCTTTCAAGACAACGGCATTGAGAGATTGGTCCTCGTCAGGAAAAAGATAGATGAGAATGTGGCCAGGCAGAAAATCTCCATTCCTGAAGGGTCCCGGATCTGGATCACTGACGAAGATTCAGGTCTGGCTCAAAGTCTGAAGGAAAATTTGAGATCACTCAAGCTCAGGCCTGAACTGGTTTCCTGTGACGATCTTAGTAATATGGAAAGGCCTTCGGAACTCAGCGGACTGCTCATCCTGTCCCCCGCAAGTAACGCCGGAGACACCTTCGTAAAAGACAGCTTCAGGATCCTTCAATTCGCAGGGCCGGGATTAAAGAAATCAGCGCAAAACGGCGGGTCCGTGCTCCTGACGGTCTCGCGCATGGACGGCTTTTTTGGACTAACAAGCCTCAACGGACAGAATGATCCGGCCTCTGGCGGGATTGCAGGACTTCTCAAGACAGCACGCCGCGAATGGCCCGAAGTCCATTGCAAGGCGGTTGACCTGGCCGGTGACATCCACAACCTGAAAGATGCCGCTTCATTTCTTTCAGATGAGATGTTCCTGTCCGGGCCAGTGGAAGTGGGCCTCTCAGATATGGGACGATTCGACCTGCATCTGAATCCTGTCTCTTTGGAGGACTCCCTGGCTGACGGGGAAAACGCACCTCTTGAAAAGGATGATGTAGTAGTGATCACGGGCGGTGCCAGGGGAGTAACGGCGGAAGTTGCGGTCGCCCTTTCAAGGGCTTTTAGTCCTACTCTGGTCCTAATGGGGCGGAGCAAAGAACCTGCCCCTGAGCCTGACTGGCTCGTCCATTTGGCAGGGGAGGCTGAAATAAAGAAGCGGATCCTTGAACAGGCCGAGGGGAAGGTCTCCCCAACACAACTGGAAGACCGGTACCGGATGATTATGGCCGACAGGGAACTTGTTCACAATATTGAACGGATTAAGTCTGCCGGCTCCAGGGTGATTTACTGCTCCGTGGATATCAGAGACGAAAGGCAGGTCCGTTCCCTGATCAACGAGGTCAGGGACAAGGCAGGTCCTGTCAAGGGACTTATTCACGGGGCGGGCGTTCTTGCTGATCGTCTGATCGAAGACAAGACAGATGAACAGTTCGATCTTGTGTATTCCACCAAGGTCAAGGGCCTTCGCGTCTTGCTCAAGGCCGTTGATCCTGACGATCTCAAGGTAATGGTCATGTTCTCCTCCTCCACGGGCCGATATGGCAGGCTGGGTCAGGCGGATTATGCAGCAGCCAACGAGGTCCTGAACAAGTTCGCACAGCAGCAGGCAAGGCTCCTTCCCAACTGCCGTATCGTATCAGTGAACTGGGGCCCCTGGGACGGCGGCATGGTGACCCCTTCCCTCAAAAAAATCTTTGAGGAGGAAGGTGTCGGCCTGATCGACCTTGAAGCCGGCGCAAACTATCTTGTGCAGGAAATCTGTTCCAACTCGAATCGACCGGTTGAAGTTGTGATCATGGGAAAGAAGACCGGCACGCACCGCCGGGAGGTTGCCACCCCAACGGACTCATCCCTGTCCACGGCCTTTGAGATCGCCTTGAGCACCGAGTCCTTTCCCTTTTTAAAGTCCCATGTGATTGACGGACAATATGTGCTGCCCATGGCAATCATCATCGAGTGGCTGGGTCACGCTGCCCTCCACGGAAACCCTGGGATGAAGTTCGCCGGTTTTGACAATCTGAGGATACTGAAAGGAGTCACCCTCAATGGGGCCGGCCCACTCAGTGTCAAAGTCATGGCGGGCAGGGCAGTCAAGAACGGTTCTTTCCGGATGGTACCGGTGGAACTGTGCAGCTCGCGCGGGAACGGAGACAGAGTATTTGTCAATGCGCAAGCGGAGATTGCCCTTGCGGCAAGGCTCCCGGAAGCAGACAGGCCCGTAAATAAAATCTCCCTCAACCCGTATTCGGTGAAGGGCCGGGAGATTTACAACAACGGACGGTTGTTTCACGGGCCTCATTTCCATGGTCTGGAACACGTGGAGGGCTGCTCTGATCAGGGGATTGCGGCTGCAATACGCACGGCCCCGGTTCCCTCCGCCTGGGTCAAACATCCCATGCGCAGTGCGTGGCTTGCAGATCCCCTTGTGCTTGACAGCAGCTTTCAGATGATGATCCTTTGGAGTTTTGAGAAACACGGTGTCGGATCCCTGCCCTGTTTTGTGGGTCGCTACCGACAGTTCAGATCCGTCTTCCCGAAAGACAGTGTGAAGGTCTTGATCAGGGTCACCAAAGCAAATGAACACCAAGCCATGGCCGATATTGAATTCATGGAAAACCCCACCGGAGACCTGATAGCCAGGATGCAAGACTACGAATGTGTGATAGACGCTTCACTAAACTGCGCGTTTGAGTGCAACCACTCGGCAAAACAGGACGGAATCGAGGTTCCGGTCTAAGGAATCGGGTAACCGTTCACAGGAGACGGCCGTTCGTATCCCCGGGAACACCTGGGGATTGTAACGGCTTTTTTTTCGATGTACACAACCGGATCAATCGCAATTGTCGGAATCGGTGGAATATTTCCCGGGGCATCGGATCTCGATGGGTTCTGGGACAATATCCTCGGAAGGGTCAATTCAGCACGGGAAGCGCCGGAAGGACGCTGGCTGCTTCCCCCTGAAAACGCATTTGACTCCACCATAGGGACCCCGGACAGGGCCTATTCCACCCGGGCCTGCTTTGTTGATGGATTTTCAATCAGTGACATGGCCGAGGAGCTGAATATCAGCCGTTCCCTGCTTGAAGGCCTCGACCCGATGTTTCATCTTGCCCTTTTTGCAGGTCATCAGGCCTTCAATGATGCAGTAACAGACAGCCTGGACAGGGAACGAACAGGGCTAATCATAGGAAATATCGCCCTTCCCACTGAGAAGGCTTCGGCCCTTGCCCGAGAATATGTGGGCCGGACTTTTGAAGAAAAGGTCCTTGGAAAGAGTACCCGAAATCCACGGGCCAGGACAGAACCGCTCAACAGATATGTGACAGGGCTTCCCGCCGGGATCCTGGCAAAAACCCTGGGCCTTGGCCTCGGGAGCTTTACGCTCGACGCCGCCTGCGCTTCATCCCTCTATGCCCTCAAGCTCGCCGCGGACGAACTCCTGGCCGGCCGTGCAGAAGCCATGCTTACGGGCGGATTGTCCCGTCCTGATTCTCTTTACACACAAATCGGTTTTTCCCAGCTCAGGGCGCTCTCGCCTACCGGGACATGCGCTCCGTTTTGTGTCAGCGGAAACGGCCTCGTGGTAGGTGAAGGCGCCGGCATGTTCATGCTCAAGCGCACGGAAGACGCCCTGAGAGACGGGGACCACATCTACTCCGTAATCAAAGGCATAGGGCTTTCCAACGATATTGAGGGAAAACTCCTCGCGCCCAGTTCCGAAGGCCAGTTGTGGGCCATGCGCGCTGCCTACGAGCAGGCCGGGTGGCATCCACAGGATGTGGATTTCATTGAATGCCACGGCACAGGGACCCCGGTGGGAGACAGGATCGAGATCGAAAGCCTCAAGGCGCTCTGGGGAACCAACGGATGGAATCCCGGACAGTGCCCGATCGGTTCGGTCAAATCCAACATCGGGCATCTCTTGACGGCCGCCGGGGCCGCGGCCCTTGCAAAGGTCCTTATTGCCCTCAAAGAAAAGACCATCCCACCCACCGCCAACATCAAAGAGCCGCACCCGGACATTGAACTCGCCGCCAGTCCCTTCCGGATTCCGATTGGTCCTGAATCATGGGAAAAACAGGACCGCCCCAGGCGGGCAGCAGTCAGTGCCTTTGGTTTTGGCGGCATAAACGCCCACGTCCTCCTGGAGGAGTGGCTCCCGGAGCAAAAAACCGGACCAGGGGTTGCGGGCAGCAGAACGGAAAGTCTCCAAATCGAGCATCCAAAGTCTGAAATTGCCGTCGTCGGCATGGATGCGTGTTTCGGCAAATGGCGTTCTCTTGGCGAATTTGGGCAACGTGTGTTCGGCGGAAAAGACAATGCCGAACCGGTCCCCATGCACAACTGGTTCGGTGCAGACGAGAGTTCATGGTTCAAGGATCAAGGACTGGACAAGGTCCATTTCAGAGGCTTCACTATTGATGAGCTTTTGGTATTACCGGACCGGTTCCGCATCCCGCCCATGGAATTCCGTGAAATGCTGCCGCAGCAGATCCTCATGCTCCAGGTCGCGGCAGGGGCAATATCCGACGCCGGACTGACCGGGGAGTCTCACGTCAGGACCGGCCTGTTCATCGGACTGGGCCTTGATTTGAATACCACCAATTTTCAACTCCGCTGGTGGATTAGGCAAAAGGCTGGAGACTGGGCCGGACAGTCGGGCCTGGACCTGACGGATGAAGAGCTGGAGACCTGGTCTCGATCCCTGTGTGATGCGGCCTGCCCGGCATTGACCGCCGACAGGACAACCGGGTCCCTTGGAGGCATTGTTGCAAGCCGCATTGCCAGGGAATTCCACATCGGCGGTCCGAGCTTTACCATCGCAGGGGAAGAGAGTTCCGGTATCAGGGCACTTGAAGTTGCAGTGCGCGCCCTTCAGCAGGGGAGTATCGACATCGCTGTTGCCGGCGCAGTAGACCTTACCGGTGATATCCGTTCAGTTCTCAGCACCCATGCAGGTCGTGCCTTTTCCGCATCAAATATGGCTCGCCCTTTTTGCACGAAGGCCGATGG
>DAOUWN010000201.1 GCA_030667105.1 Deltaproteobacteria bacterium | reverse complement strand
GAAGGGATCGATGGTAATCTCTCCCACCTTGCTCACCGTGGGTACTTGCAGCGGACAAACCCTTAGACATGTCAGACAGGAGATACATTTTTCCTTGTTGACCCTTGCCCCAAGATAACAGTGCAGGCACCTGAGGGCCTCCTTGGTTGCCAGATCCTCTGAAAAGGGAGACCCCACTTCGCTAAAGCTCGAAAGCCGTTGCTCAACCGGAAGGCTTGCTATTTTGGACCTGGCAAATTGCCTGGTCCTCTCTATCACACCCGGAGGAAGGCTCGCTACCTGATCACCTATTGCAGGCTCACTTCTGGGTATTGATTCTCCTCTCAAATAGAAATCTATAGAGACAGCGGCCCGTTTTCCTGCCGCAATCGCTTTGGTGACGGTCGCCGGCCCACTGATAACATCTCCCCCGGCAAACACGCCGGCAATTGGGGTCTGCAAGGTCATAGGATCTGCTTCCAGGCCTCCTCTGCGTGTGACTGCGAGACCATCCTTTTCGGCAAAGGAGAGGTCTGCCGCCTGGCCGATGGCAACAATGACTGTATCAGCTTCCATTGCCGTGAGTTCGTTTTCATCATACTGTGGGCAAAACGCGCCTTTTTCGTCAAAGACGCAGGTACATGACTTGAACTCAATCCCTGAGAGGCGGCCGCTATTTTCCAGAAACCGTTTGGGTCCAAAGCAATTAACAATGGCCATACCCTCTTCACGCGCCTCCTCAATTTCGGACTCCGCCGCAGGCATCTCCTCTTGTTTTTCCAGACAGATCATTGAGACATCTTTAGCCCCCACCCTCAAGGCCGTCCGCGCCACATCGACAGCCACATTACCACCACCGACAACAATAACGCTTGCGTCCAAAGTCACGGGTTTTCCAAGGGCGACATCTCGCAAAAAATCAACGCCTTTGAGCACCCCAGGAAGGTCTTCCCCTTCCACGTTCAACCTGCGGCTAAGGTGTAGGCCGGTGCCAAAAAAAATCGCCTGATACCCATCACCTCTAAGGCTCTCAACAGTCACATCATTGCCAAAGGTAACTCCTGTCTTCACCTCAACACCAAGATCTTCAATCGCCCTTATGTCAGCCTCTAGGACGTCTCTGGGAAGCCTGTATGAAGGTATCCCAACGGCCATCATGCCACCAGCTATAGGAAGTTTCTCAAGTACGGTTACCGTGTGGCCTAACAACGCCAGATCATGTGCGGCCGCAAGCCCGGACGGCCCAGAGCCAATTACGGCAACCTTGTGTCCACTAGACTTCTCAGGCAAGGCCGGCCTATACCGGCCCTTCCAGGGGCCATCAACGGCAAAGCGTTTTAGCGCGGCTATGGCAATGGGCTCATCCACCTGTCCTCGCTTGCAGGCCGTCTCGCAGGGATGGGTGCAAATACGGCCACATACGCGAGGCAAAGGATTTAGCTTTCTTATAGCAGCCAATGCCTCTTCAAACCTTCTTTCAGCAATTAGCTGGATGTATTCCCGTGCGTCAGTCAGAATGGGACAAGCCAACTTGCAGGGCGCGTATTTGATTTCCATCCCTGGTTCGTTTCTTGTCATGGTCTACGGTTCGCTCTTCTTAGCTCTTTGCAGTCCACATAGCTTGAGGCAACGGTCGGCCTCGCGCCTGGCCTGTTGTTCGTTGAAGCCCAAATCCACCTCATTGAAAGTCCTATTGCGCTCCGCAACGGGAAGGCGGGGCATTGCTTGCCTTTCTGCACGTTCCGCGTGCTCTGGCTCAAACTCAATCCCTTTCCAGTCCTTCCGATGGTCAGCTCTGATGTCCTCTCCTTTTAGATAAAGATCGATCGACACAGCCGCCTTCTTTGCAAAAGCAACCGCTTCCACGACAGTCCGGGGGCCAGAAGCGACATCGCCCCCTGCGAATATACCAGGGATACTGGTAGCCGCGTTTACGGGATCTGTTTCTATGGTATTCCTACGTGAAATGTCGATCCCGTGACCGTTGGTGAGAAAAGAGAGATCGGAACGCTGCCCAATGGCTACAACAACAACATCGGCTTTGACGGTGAATTCAGACCTTTCAATCGGAATCGGCCTCCGCCGACCCGATTCGTCCGGCTCTCCCAGGCCCATGCGTATGCACTCCAAGCCAGAGACCTTGCCGTTGCTGCCAAGGATTCTCACAGGCGCGGTCAAAAGCTCTGGATCGATCCCTTCTTCGATAGCCTCTTCAACTTCCCACGGGCTTGCAGGCATCTCCTCGCGCGTCCTTCGATAAAAGATCGCCACGTTATCATACCCCAGGCGTTTGGCCACACGCGCAGAATCAATAGCAGCATTCCCCCCGCCAATGACCACCAGTCGCCCCTTGTACAGAGGTGGTTTGCTCAAATTGATATCTCTCAAGAATGTGATGCAGTCGATAACTCCGTCCAAGTCATCTTCGCCAGGGATCCCCAGTTTCAGGGCCTGATGACATCCAACGCTTATAAAGACCGCCTGGAAATCGTTTCGGAGATCATCAAAGGCGAGATCTTTGCCGATCTCAAAACCGAGCTTGATTTCCACGCCCAAATCCTTGATTACATCGATCTCGGCCTGAAGAATGTTACGGGGCAGACGGTACTCTGGAATCCCAACAGCCATCATTCCACCTGCCACAGGAAGTTTTTCAAAGATCGTCACCCGATACCCTTCAATGGCCAGATAATAGGCAGCCGTGAGTCCTGCCGGACCTGCTCCAACAATGGCAACTTTATCCTCTTTCTGAGCCTTTATTTCAGGCAGATAGCGGACCTCTGACGAAAGGTCCACATCGGCCAGGAACCGCTTAAGGTATTCAATGGCTATTGGTTCATCCACTTTCCCCCGGTTGCACTCTCCCTCACATGGGTGGGGGCACACACGACCGCATATAGCAGGAAAAGGCATCTCTTTCTTGATCAGTCTCAGGCCCTCTGCATATTTACCCTGAGCGATAGCGGCAACAAACCCCTGGATGCTTATATGGGCCGGACAGTTCGCCTTGCACGGGCCAGTTCCCCATTGCTCAAAGGCAGCAGGATCAACGTACCCCTTCTTGATGGCCATCTCACGAAGGACGTCTACCACGCCGCTAAACCGCACCCCCTGGGGACATACAAATGTACACGTATCACAATGGGAACAGTACCATATGGCTTCAGAGCCAAGGAGTCGATCTTTTAGACCCATCTTGATCATGTGAAGTATTTTTCTCGGGTCAAAGGCCGCCTCAGCCTGGCTGACTGGACACACACCCGTACATGTGCCGCAGTCAAAACAGCGTTTCGCCAGCTCGCCGCCAGGCATGGCGGTCACTTCAAACTTAAACTGATGGTGCAAATCATGTCTGGTTATTGTCAAGGGATACTCCTCATAAAATCGCTCCGCGATTTTATACAACGCGGCTACGAGCTCTCCGCCGAAGGCTTCGGCCCGCAGGCGGACGGCTGAATGCGCCGCTTAAAGGTGGAAGTTCCTGTACTATCAAGCGGTTTTTTTTATCCGTTCCTCACTACTGCACTCCGGATTCTGCGATCGCTTTCTCCTGCTTCGCGATCTCGCGTACTATCGGATCATTGACCTTCTCGGCCATCTTTGCTTCAATCACATCAGGGGTATACTCATTTCCCTGTCTTAGATCCTGGGCAAGCTTGGCAAATCGTGTCCGCAGTTTAACCCCTTCCACAGCGGACTTTGCTGCCAATAGCTTCAACTTCAATTCCTGACGGGCAATCCCTTCGGCTTCTCCCAATGGTCCCAGTTGCCTGATCTGGTCCGTAAACCCTGTTATCAACTCCACAAAGAGTGGAGCCTCGGCAGCCGAAGCCCAATCCAGGGCCAGCCTCTCCGGCCTTACGCCCGCAACCTCCATGACCTTCCTGGTAAGGTGGGCAGTCACTATGGCGTCATAATTACCGACCTGGTAATGACACTCGCCAAGCTGTCAGCCGCCCACAAACACGCCGTCCGCTCCGACACGGAAGGCATCGATAATAAAGAGTGGATCCATTCTCCCGGTACACATGATCTTGATTACCCTGATATTGGGCGGGTACTGGAACCGGGCCACACCTGCTGAGTCGGCTGCCGCGTAACAACACCAGTTACAGAGAAAACCAAGTATCCTTGGTTCAAACCTGTCATTTGTCATTTCGTTCACTCCGTTCGCTAACAACCTTCACCAAAAGCCCTTATCTGGCACAGGATCTGCTCATTGGTAAACCCGCCCATGGATATCGACAGTGTGGGGCAACGGGATGCGCATATCCCGCAGCCCTTGCATGAAGCTGATGTAGTCTCGGCTTTTTTTCTCTTGCCAACCCTTATGATCCTTATGGCTGAGTAAGGGCAAAGGCTTTCACAGATTCCGCATCCTATGCAGGTGTCAGTATCAACCGAAGAGACTATAGGCTCAATTGTGACATACCCTTGGCTAAGAGGTATACACGCTTTGCCGGCAGCAGCCTTGGCCTGGGCAATTGATTCAGAAATAGGCTTGGGCCCATGGGCCAGGCCGCAAAGATACATACCCTCCACGGAAAACTCAACCGGCCTGAGCTTTGGATGGGCCTCAAGGAAAAATCCGTCACTCGTAAGTGGGGTCTTGAGGATCTTTGATAACTCCTCAACCTGCGAAGGTACAATGCCGACACTCAGGGCCAGCAGATCAGGCTCAAGGAGGACCTTTTCCCCCAAGATCTTGTCATGAAACTCAACCTGGAGACGCCCCTCTTTATCGGTCACTTCAGGAGGATGGTCCTTTTCAAAATGAACAAAGACCACGCCCTTTTCCCTGGCCAATTGATAGTAATCCTCGGTGAATCCATAGG
>DAOUWN010000232.1 GCA_030667105.1 Deltaproteobacteria bacterium | reverse complement strand
TCGATCGAATATTGGCGGGCACTGGTCATAGACCTCCTGTTAGTGTACGCCCCAATTGGTACTACTAGAGGTGAAAGAAGATGGTCGAACTAGTAGAAGGAAACCTGTTGGAAGCTAAAGCAGAGGCTCTGGTCAACACGGTCAACTGCGTTGGAATCATGGGTAAAGGCATCGCTTTGCAGTTCAAGCAGGCCTTCCCTGACAATTTCAGCGAATATGAAAAAGCCTGCAAAAAAGGCCGGGTACAGGTCGGACACATGTTTGTGCATGGAACAAACCAAATGTTCAATCCCAAGTATGTCATTAATTTCCCAACAAAACGCCACTGGAAAGCCAGGTCGCGTTTGGAGGATATCAAATCAGGCCTAAAAGACCTGGTCAAAGTGATTAGAAAGCTGAAAATCCAATCTATTGCCATCCCGCCGTTGGGATCGGGATTGGGTGGATTGAACTGGAACGATGTCAAAGCACTTATCATCAATGCACTCAGTGAGCTCCCAAATGTCTCTGTATATCTGTATGAACCGAAAGGCGCGCCGTTAGCCAACAAGATTCCGGTCTCAACCGAGCGACCGAAGATGACCCGAGGCAGGGCCCTCTTATTGGGGTTGTTGGAGCTTTACAGAAGTCAGGGATACCGGCACAGTCTGCTTGAGATACAGAAACTAATGTACTGCATGCAGGAATCCGGAGAGAACTTGAGGCTGAAATTCACGCGACAGAAATTTGGGCCTTATGCGGAAAACTTGCATCACGTGTTGCAGCGGATCGACGGTCATTTCATTCGAGGCTACGGCGACCGAAGTACCAAGTCACAGATTTATCTACTAGAAGGCGTCGGCGAAGAGGCAAAATCCTTCTTGGCACACGATCAGGATGCAAGAAAAAGGCTGCAATCAGTGGCTCGCTTGATACAAGGTTTTGAGACTCCTTATGGCATGGAACTGTTAGCCACAGTACATTGGATTGCTAAGGAATCACCCAAGGCCGCTGAGGACGCTGAAGTTGCAGTACAGCACGTTCAAGAATGGAGCCCCAGGAAGAAGTTTAAGATGAGGCCACAACACATAAGGAAAGCATGGCAGAGATTGGCAAATGAAAATTGGTTTTCGGCTTTGTGAAAGGAGCCGCTTATCAGGAACGGGATAGAGATTGACGGTGGGCGCACCAAGAGAGAAAGCTCGAAAAGGAATACAGACGCTACTGGAATAAGCACTCCAAAAGTGAGAAGAATAGCTGACATACCGAAGCTGGACCGTCCTAGGGAAAAGCTGAAGCAAAAAGGGGCGCAAGCACTATCTGACCTTGAACTGATGGCTATTCTTCTCGGCAGCGGCACCAAGGGCCACGATGTGATGAGAGTGGCAAATGGAATACTGAAGGTTTTGGATAGCGCCAATGGGACCCCGGGCCTTGACGAACTGGAGGACATCGAAGGCGTAGGGCCAGCCAAGGCGACCCTTATTGCTGCCGCGCTGGAATTCTCCCGCCGCCGTATCAAGCCAGAGGGGCTGAAGATCTCCTTCCCGCCAGATGTATTGCCTCTCATCCGTCACTACGCAGACAGAAAGCAAGAACACTTCCTTTGTGTCTCTTAAAACGGCGCAAATGAAGTCATCATCACCCGCGTCGTATCCGTCGGTCTGGTCAACAAGACCGAAGTCCACCCCAGAGAGGTCTTTGCCGACCCCATCACCGATCGTGCGTCAGCCATCATCGTGGCCCACAACCATCCCACCGGCGGGTTGATCCGCAGCAAAGATGACGTTGCGGTGACCAAACAACTGAAAACAGCAGGCAATACCCTTGGAATCAAGCTCCTGGACCAATTATCTTCAACCACAAGGGATATCATAGCTTCTTGGAAAGTGAAGAGCTCTAGTCGTTATATCAAATGGTTACCGAAACATGATACTGGCTCCTGATTCGGTGTTACATTTTTTAATTAACGTATTACGTTAATTTAATTGACAGACGATCTTCAAGTGGATATCCTATTCAAAACAAAGAAACTCCAGAAACAGTGCAATAACCAAAAGACTTTGGTTAAGGCTTATGGCCAAAAGAGAGCCGATCTCATTCGAAAGAGGCTTGACGACCTGCATGCTGCCAATACGTTGGATCAGATCAGTCACCTTCCGCCAACACATTGTCATGAACTCTCTGGAAACAGGGCAGGACAGCTATCCATTGACTTAGACCATCCCTACAGGTTGGTTTTTTGCCCTGCAAACCGTCCTGTACCTAAAAAAGGTGGTGGCGGCCTAGATCGTAGTCAGGTAACCGCTGTTGAAATCCTCGGAGTGGAGGACACCCATGGGTAAGGCATTACGAAATCAATATGAACCGGATGTAGTCTCGCCGCCGGGCGAGACTCTGGCTGAAACCATTGAAGCCCTGGGTATGTCCCAAGCCCAGCTCGCGGAACGGACCGGCCGGTCTAAAAAGATGATCAATGAGATCATCAAAGGCAAGGCACCAATCACGGCCAGGATGTCCATCGAATTGGAAAGGGTCTTAGGTGTTCCAGCAGGCTTTTGGAACAATCGGGAGCACCACTACCGTGAGTTCCTCGCCAGGAAGGAAGAGCAGGAGCGACTGACGAAGCAGGTGGGCTGGCTGAAATCCGTTCCGGTGAGTGCCATGGCGAAGCTTGGATGGATCAAGCCCTTCAACGAAAAGGTTGAGCAGCTTAAGGAAATGCTCAAGTTTTTTGGCATTGCCTCTCCGGGCCAGTGGCCCCTGCTGGAACAGGCCTATCTGGGAAATGTGGCCTTCCGTAAGTCCACAGCTTTTGAAAGTGATCGAGGTGCGCTGATTTCATGGCTTCGAGAGGGTGAATTACAGGCAAAAGAAATCCATTGTGAACGTTACGATGCTAGACAATTCCGCTCAGCCCTCACCAATATCCGCCAGTTGACTGCAAAGCCGCCAGAGGCCTTTAAACCTGATCTAGTTCGACTCTGCGCTGCCTGTGGCGTGGCCGTTGTTTTCGTCCCTGAATTGCCAAAAACCAGGGTTAGCGGTGCAACCCGATGGCTGACCCCAGATAAGGCCCTCATTCAACTGAGCCTCAGGTACAAGACCGATGACCACCTTTGGTTTTCATTCTTTCATGAGGCGGGACATATCCTGAAACACGGAAAACGAGACGTCTTTATAGAGGGGACTTCCCCAGGTAAGAACGATCCCAAAGAAGACGAGGCAAACGCCTTTGCGGCGGAGATCCTCATTCCAGAAAAAGAACTGACTCGGTTTCTAGCAGACAAGCGACTAAGCAAAGCTGCAATACGAAAGTTTGCCTCTCAGTTGGGGATTGCCCCGGGCATCGTCGTCGGTCGCTTGCAGCATGACGGGACTCTGCCACAATCGTACTGCAATGATCTGAAAAGGAGATTCGAGTGGGCTAACCATGCGTAAAGACAAAACGTGTCAGAAGGTGAAGGTGCGCGGGTGAAAGGCGTGGGGCCAAATCTGCTTTTGACTTTTGTTCAGAAGCGGAGGGCAAAAAGGTCGGCGGATGTCGAGGACATGCACAAGTGGCTGAATTTCTAATGGCTGGAAAGTCGAGCCGGCAAACAACGTCCCCATAATTGCCCGCCACGCCCTTAAAGAGGCCTAAGTTATTCCATTAGAAAAGGGGTTTTAGTCATGAAAAGAAGGGATGAGTTCTTAATACTGGGATTCACGGGACCTTTTTCCAGTGGATGTACAACTGCTGCCAAGTTCTTTGAAAACGGTTTGAACAAAGTAAAAAAGGAGCTCGTTGGCCAGAAGTCTGAATTCAACGCGAAAATTGCTAATCTCTATGCTGAACATAACAACAATGAACGCAACAATGCCAAAGGAAAGGGGCTGAAGGAGCTGTTAAGAGCTGTACGAAAAAGACAGGTCATAAACGTCTTGGAAAAGATCGAAGATGTAAAATTCTTCTATATTTCCATGACTGATATTATGCATAGTCTCCTTATCGAAAGTCTTTTAACCGGTGAGACTAAAGAGGCAGAGGCACCACAGACATACAAGAATGTTATTGAGCTTGTCAGGAGTTGGGCTGAGTCTCAAGCGATTAATGCTCAATACGCTAGTAGAATTAGAGCGGCCCTGGACAAGCGAGATGTAGGAGATGGAAATGCCGAGAGAGTTTT
>DAOUWN010000270.1 GCA_030667105.1 Deltaproteobacteria bacterium | reverse complement strand
GAGCACAAGACTGTTCTTTAAGCTCGAGGTGTTCTGGATGATCGTAGCCACTCTTGCCTTGTCTTCATAGGTGAAAGCGTCCACAGACGCTTCCGAACCATACACATCTTTACCAATGGCTTTCAACTGCTCAGGGGTAAGGGCGCCTTTCTGGTTTCTCGGCCAGTTCATGCCGCTCCAGTACACCAGAACGGTCCAGTCATGAGCGCCGGAAAGAGGATCCCGGCTGCCCATGGCCCATTGCATAAGAACCAGAGGGTATGCGCGCACGGAGTAATGTTCCGCCTGGTTCCGCGCCGGAAAATGGGCTTCATATCCATCTCTCACTTTTTCGCCAAAATAACGAAAAACTGCAATAGGCCCATCTGCAATCACGTCCCCAAACCCCTCGCGGTAAGCGACCTTGTGAAGGAAGTCTTCAATGAATACCCTGGTTCCAAGCTTGCTCCAGGCGATACCCGTTTCCTTTTCCGAGATTTTTCCTGCCTTGAATTCCTCCGCCAGCCACAGGATCAAGTCAAAGAGGGTGTACTGGCAGAGGCCCAGTTTGTCGGATAGAACTTTGCCGGTCCATGCAGCCTCATCGCTTTCTGTGCCCAGATTGAGGTAGTACTGGGAAAGGCACATGACCTCTCCTCCGTCAAATCCGGGCATGCGCACAAAAGACCTACAGGCGACAGGGCAACAGAAGCATGATGCGTATTTGATCCGGTATTTCTGCACAAAACGCCACTGGCCTTCAATGGGACCCTGGCTGGCCCAGTCTCGCATGGGATGATTTCGAAGCAGCCTTCTGCCTTCCTGTACGTGCGCTATGAATTCCTCCGGCCGCGCTATTTTCAAGCCTCTGCTTCCCTTGACAACAATGGCCTTCAGGTTCTTTGATCCCATCACAGCGCCCATACCGGTCTTGGCGGCTGCATAGCCGCTATCTGAGATGATGGCGGAGAAATGGACCTGATTTTCGCCTGCCGGGCCTATACAGAGTACTCTCACGCCTTTCCCGTATTTGCGCGTGATCGCCCTCTGCGTTTCAAAGGCGTCAAGTCCCCAAAAATCAGCAGCATCCACAACCCTGACGTTCTCATCGAATATCTCCAACAAGCTCGGGCTTTCCGCCTTTCCCTGAACAATCAGCCCGTCGTATCCTGCGAATTTAAGCTCCGGACCGAAATAGCCACCGATTCCAGATCGAGTGGGCATGAAGGGGTCAACCCCGGGCGCTTTCGTGCAGACCTCGAACCGGCCGGAGGTAGGCGCAAGGGTTCCCGTCCGAGGGCCTGTCATGAAAATCAAGCGATTGTCCGGATCAAAAGGGTGAAGGCCGGGGCTAATCTCATCCCACATGATTTTCATGGCGACCCCGTCGCCGCCCATAAAGCGATCCGAGTATCGGCTTGTCGGCTCCCTGGAAATTTTCCCGGAAGACATATCCAGCCGAAGGATTTTGCCGGCATAGCAGAATTCTTTCTCAGTCATTGTCTTATCCCTCATGAGATCAGGAATACTTCAGCGCTCCCACAGGGCACCACCGAATGCACTCCGGCTTCCCGCCGCACTGATCGCAGGAATCAAGCACGGCTCCCTCCACATCGCCTGTAAAAGGGTCCATATATATCGTCAACCGGGCTTTGCTTGGATTGCACTCCCCCTCATGAAAGAAAGAACACGCATTCAGGCAGGTCATGCAGCCGGTGCAACGATTCCCGTTAATATTTATCTTCTTTTCGTTCTTGGTGTTCATGGTTCATCTCTCTGAAAACAAGCTTCCGAAAATACCTCGCGGAAAGAACATCACGCTGAATACTAACAACAACCCCAGGACCATGATAACGTAGTGGGTAAGGATGTCGGGAAGAAAAGCCTCGAGGATCCGAACCATCAAGGCCCCAAAAAAAGAGGCGATGAGCACCTCTTTTCATCCCATGGCTACCCAAATTAAAAAATCTGTTGAAAACCCGAATCCAAAGATCGTAGGCGACACGAATTCGTTCACCATGGCAAAAAGAGCGCCTGCATATCCTGCCACCGACGCGCCGATGCAATTTTCTTCATACCTTCTTTCTTCCCCCACACTGATCAGCAGGCGCCACCGGACCAATATCTTTCTTCATCAAGAGTCTGCCGTTCGAAACTTCAGCGATCAGCATGTTCAGGATCATGTGGTGGTCCGAGGCTCGTAGCGTCACAGGACCGTTTCCAATCACGAGGGATTGATCTCCCATAGCATCGATGATCTTTTCTTTGTCGTCAGTCCCAGCCTTTTCAATCGCGTTTTTCAGGAACATGAGCAGGCCGTAGTGGGACTCGGCAAAATAACTGACAACCGTGTTCGGCCCAAACATTTTTTTCTGCCGATCTACAAAAGCTTTTGTTTCGGGCTTATCCATGTTTGCCAGAAAAGGCGCACAGGTAACGATCCCTTCCACCTCTTCCCCTGATAGGCCGACCATGTAGTTTTCGTTGAAAGCCATGACCGTGAGCCTCGTGCTCTTCTTGAGCCCGACAGCGGTGAACTGTTTGATAAAGAACTGCCCGTCGGATCCAAGAAGCATCATGACAACATTCTTTGCGCCCGACTTCCGAATCATCTCTAGATTGGTTTTGAAATCCTTGGTGTCAAAAGGCAGGTATTCCTCACCAACGATTGTTCCACCCCTTTCGGACACTTCTTCCTTGAAAGCTTCGCCGATCTTGATAGGCCAGACATAGTCCGCGCCGATGATATAGAACGACTCTCCATAATTCTCCATCAAGTAAGGAACCAAGGGCTTTACGTAATGGTCTGGAATTGGTGAATAGCAGAAAAGATAGCGAAAACAGCATCCGCCCTCATAATCCGTGGCATATAGCAAGGGCGTTCTATGCCTTGTGCAAATCTCAATCATGGCGTCGCGATGTGCGCTGCTCGTAGGACCCATCACCGCGATGACTTTGTCCTCGAGAATGACCTTTTCGGTCTTCTCCACAGCGAGATTTAACTTGGTCTCCTCATCCTCGATAATGAGATCAAAAGGCCTTCCCCCCAGTACGCCGCCGGCTGCATTGATTTCCGCGGCAGCCATTTTAGCACCCTGAAGACCCTGGCCCCCAAAAAGCTCTTCCGCGCCTGATAGGGGAAGTACTATGCCTATTTTAACAGGTGATTTACTCATTGTTTCGCCTCTCATGAAAAAAAGTTTTGTTCTCAGGCGTCAACCCGTGCGGCCCTATACTTGATACAATCTGTGCGTTTATCCAAATCTAGAGGGACTCATTGGGCCCAGCTGTTTTTTAGCCTTTTCTGCCCGGTCGCCTTCGAGAATGAGGTCACAAATAAGCCGGCTTGCTGCTGGGCTCAATGAATTACCCACCGTGCCTAGCCCTGCCCCT
>DAOUWN010000118.1 GCA_030667105.1 Deltaproteobacteria bacterium | reverse complement strand
TGCTTATCTTTATCTTGGTAATGCCCATTTCCACAATAATGAGTTCAATGAAGCGGAACAATATTACAAACTGGCAATAAGAAAAGAAGCCTTCAATGCTGATGCCTATAACAACCTTGCATGGCTTTACTACGTGAAAGAGGAAAATCTCAATGAGGCAGAAGGCCTTGCCCTAAAGGCCCTGGAACTGAATCCTTCGAAAAGCAACGTTTACGGGGATACTCTTGAAAAGATCAGGGAGCTTAGAAAGACGGTTGAGTAAGGCGTCGATTTGCTGCTATCCTTTTTCGTCGACCAACAATGACTGGCCCGGGTATATCTTCGACCTCGGTGTCAGGTCATTGATGCGGAGGAACCGTTCCAGTTTCATATTGTGAAGCATGGCGATCTGATATGGACTATCTCCTCGTTTAACCAGGTAAGAGTTGGTGCCTTCCTGTGTTTTTTCCACATTTGTACCCTTGCGGATAATGAGTATCTGGCCGATATGGAGCCGGGTGCTCTTCAGGTTGTTTAGCCGTACGATTTCCTGGATGTTGGTTCTATACGCTCGCGCCAACAGCCACAGGGAGTCACCCCTTTTGACGCGGTGCCGAAGGGATTTTGTCGTGTCTGCGCGGGCAGCCTGGCTCGCTCTGGCGTAGGTGCGTCCTTTCCAACTTGTAGGAATCTTGAGCTTCTGTCCAACTCTGAGGTAGTTTTGTCTTCGCAGGTTGTTAGCCTGCATAATGGCGCGGACACTAGTTCGGTAGCGGCGCGCCAGGTGTGACAGTGTCTCGCCTCGCCGGACCCGATGATATTCGTAGAGTCTCCTGGGCGGCGTATACACCGGAATGTCGTCAAGCTTTGCGCTCAGGATCGAACCCTTCCCCGCAGGCACCTTAAGCTCATAAGATGAAGGCGGGGTCGCCTTGTAGCGGAGTTCCGGGTTAAGCATCTCGATGTTTTTACTCTGGACGTCCAGGGTCTTGGCGATGTCCTTCAAACGCACCTGTTTGGGCACAGTAACCAACTCATAACAAAGAGGCGGGTCTGGGGGCTGGAGATCGAAGCCGTATTCCTGCGGGTCATTTAGGATATAGAGAACTGCAAGGAACCGGGGGACATATCGGGCCGTTTCCCATGGCAGCCTTTCAAAAAGATCCCAGAAGTTGTCGAGATAGTTGATGTTCTGATTGCGGATGACCCTAAGAACCCTGAATTCACCACAGTTGTATGCTGCCAGCACAGTGCTCCAGTCACCGAATATATTGTGAAGTTCTTGAAGGTAGGCAATAGCCGCCTTGGTAGACTTGTCGACGTCCATTCGCTCATCTATCCATTGGTCCCGGCTGAGACCAAACTTGTAGCCTGTGGACGGTATGAATTGCCAGAGACCAAGAGCCCGTGCCCTGGACAGCGCCTTGACCTTAAACCCGCTTTCTATCAGCGGAAGCCAGGAAAGCTCCTTTGGAAGTCCTGCCTCCTCCAGGGCTTTGAGGATTTCAAGGCGGTATCTGCCGGAGCGTTCATAAGAACTGAGAAAAAATTTTCTTTCCGGGCCCTGGAACAGTTTGATCTCCTTCTGAACATGTCGATTCATGACCATCGGAATGGCATTGTGATTTCCGTTGACCACTGTGCGCTGGGAGGCATAGATCTCAAGCATTCGCTTGCAGATCATAAACCGGATATCCTCTTTCTGTTGGATCAGCTTTGGCTTCTTATTGGTGTCGGCCTGCAAGATCAAGTTATAGGCTTGATCGAGTGATGCAACGGCATTGTCAAAATCCCCTTTCCCCCAAAAATCCTGCGAAGCCTGACAAAACTCCAGCGCCTCATCCAGGATTGGCTGGGCATCTTTTGGTTCATCGGTTTCAGCAGATAGGCCGGCCGTGGAGGATGTCTGAAGGTTCATTTCCATCGAGTCGGCTGCAGTGTCCGCAAAAGCGCTGCCGGGAAGGGATGCTGGCTCCGCGGTTGTTTCAATATCCATGGGCTCAGCCGACGGATCAGTTGCCTGGTCTTGAGAGGGTGTCAGGCGGACATCCGACGTGTCATTGACTGCTGTGTTTTGAAAAGGGGTTTTCTTCGGAGCTGAGGAACAAGCAGTGAGCGCACAGACAACAAGTACCAACATTACTTTTTTTAAACAGGGCCTCATATCATCCTCACCTGGTTTTTCTGGCACGCCTTTTGTGAAAAACCCCCTGCCGTAATAAGGCAAGGGGCCGAGTCATCAGAGCGATCTGTTAGCAATGGACACATCTGTTGTCAAGCCCTTCCAACGCTTTGTCGTAAATTCGGGCGAACAATCCTAAGATAATCGCAGCTTTTTGCCAGGGTCACACGCCAACCATATCGTATAAGCAAACTTTGTGCCTTTCATAGGGCCTGGCACAAAAAAAGAGGTTGTTTCTTGAACGCTGGAAACAGAACCGCTGCTCAGACCGGTGTCTCACAGGGCTTTTGCGGGTGGGGACCGGTTGGCACTTCTCTTCACGCGACGGATGTATTCCTCTATCCTGTCAAGAAGGGGGGCAAGCGTGTGCTCGTCATTCGCCGAGATGGGGACACCGCGCCACCTGCGTGTGAGCCTTTTTACGGCCAAAGGGTCCAGGAGGTCTTGCTTGTTAAGGACCGTCAGCACAGGAATGCTGTCCAAATTAAGGTTTTCGAGGATCCGTTCTACAGATTCTATCTGGTGGGGAAATCTCGCATTGCTTATATCGATGACATGGATGAGAAGGTCAGCGTCTTCAAGTTCTTCAAGGGTGGCACGAAAAGCTGTTATCAATTCCTGAGGGAGTTCTCGGATGAACCCCACCGTATCGGTAATAATGACCTCGGCCTCCTTTGGGAGCCTCTTTCTGCGGCTTGTCGGGTCCAGTGTAGCAAACAGCCTGCTTTCGGCCAGTACTGAACTGCGGGTAAGGGTATTTAAAAGTGTGGACTTGCCCGCGTTGGTATATCCGATGATGGATATGATCGGCAACCCTTTCTTGTTCCGCTTGGCCCGCCGCTGAGCCCGTTGTTTCTGGATGGACACAAGGGACTTTTCAAGGCGGGCTATGCGATTTCGAACGCGTCGTCGGTCGATCTCCAATTTGGTCTCACCCGGACCCCTGCCGCCAATACCACCAGCGAGGCGAGACATGGCCGTGCCCTTTCCAAGAAGCCGAGGGAGGAGGTATTTGAGCTGAGCCAGCTCCACCTGGATTTTTCCCTCGCGGCTCTGGGCCCGCTGGGCAAAAATATCCAGGATTAGTTGCGTTCGGTCTATGACCTTCAGTTCTATTAGATCCGTAATGGAGCGGATCTGGGAGGGGTTCAGCTCTTGATCGAAGATCAGAAGATCCACGCCTTTTTGTAGCGCCAGAATAACCAGCTCGCTAAGCTTTCCCTGGCCCATGAGAAAGCGAGGATCTACCCGCTGTCGGTGTTGAATGACAGTGTCCATAACCGCAATCTGACAGGACCCTGCAAGCTCCCGGAGTTCTGCCATGGAGTCTTGTGCCACACGTTTAGGGGCTGTGGTAACACTCACAAGAACGGCCCGATCCCATTTTCCTTTTAGCTTCTGAGCCCGTGCTTTGCGGGCAAATTCAGATTCAAGGGACCGGATAAGGCCCTCGCAATCTATGTCAAGCTCCCCTGATCCAAGAGGGGAAAGGATTTCCCAGTTTGCCCCATTTCTGACTTCCGGAAGGAGGTGGGCGGCATGGACCCGAAGCGGGTACCCATGGGCATCGATCGTTACGGCAGCCATAAGGTCAAGGTTGAGAAGGGCCAAATCCATGAGATCATCCCGTGTCAGGGGCTCATTTTGGAGATGGGTATGCACACAGCGAAGACCCTTTAGTCGCCCTCCGCCGGAGCGATATTTCTCCAGATTCGGGATCACAATCTGCTGGTGGGTGCCGACCATGACATAGGCAGTCCGCCCGTGGCGATCGAGCAGGATGCCGATCTGACGGCGGATCTCAAAAGAAAGCTGGCAAATGGCCTTGGAGAGCTCCGGCGAGACGATATAAGCAGGCGGAGTTTTTCGACGATAAAGATTAGTCAGACGGCGAACCTGGTCTGCCTTCAATCCGCCAATATGTCCATGAACTTTGATTATTCGATTCCTAGGTCACTGCGGATTCTACTGCCGCCGTCCAGTCCTCAAACCTGGTGTACTCTTCCAAAAAGGTAAGGTTCACAGTTCCGATGGGGCCATTTCGCTGCTTGGCCACGATAAGTTCAGCAAGCAGCATCCGGGACGGGTCCAGGTCCTTATTGTAGACCTTTTCACGATAGATAAATATTATGACATCTGCGTCCTGCTCAATAGCTCCGGACTCACGAAGATCAGACAACACTGGTCGCTTATTGGTTCGCTCCTCCACCTTACGATTAAGCTGGGACAACGCAACCACCGGGATGTTGATTTCCTTTGCCAATGCTTTGAGCGACCTTGAAATTTCAGATATCTCCAATTCTCGCCGTTCGGCAGAGGCCCGTCCCTTCATAAGCTGCAGATAGTCAATGATGATGAGGCAAAGGCCTTTTTCCATCTTCATGCGGCGGGCCTTGGCCCGTATTTCCAGGGCAGAAATCGCTGGTGAATCATCGATAAAGATGGGGATATCGTAAAGCGCTCCGGCAGCCCGGTTGATTCGCGCCAGGTCTGTTTGACTCAAGAACCCACCGCGCATACGCGATGAGTCGACACCGGCTTCGGCTGAGAGCATGCGCAAGGAGAGTTGCTCTTTTGACATCTCCACCGAGAAGATTGCCGCAGGCTCTCCTGTTTCAAGGCTCGCATTACGCGCGATGTTCAGTGCGAGAGCGGTCTTGCCCATGCTTGGACGGCCTGCAATCACAATGAGCTCGCCTGGCTGAAATCCAGAGGTTTTCTGGTCGAGATCTTGAAATCCGGTGGGCACCCCGGTGACTAGGACCTTGTTTGCGTAGGCCTCCTCTACGGCTTTGTACGTATCTGTCAGGATGTCTTTCAGAGCGAAAAAAGATGGCTTGAACTTGTTTTCCGAGATGTCAAATATGCTACGCTCGGCAAAATCGAGGACCTCTTCCACGTCGCCTCTGTCTTCAAAACACCGGGTGGTGATGGCCGCGGATCGCTCTATAAGACGTCTCAGGATGGCTTTTTCTTTGATGATCTTGGCGTGATGGGAGGCGTTGACGGCCATCGGCACCGTGTCTACCAGCTCAGCCAGATAGGACGCGCCACCAACTGATTCAAGCTGTCCCTGTTCTTTCAGCAAGTTTGTAAGGGTCACCAGATCGGCCGGTTCGTTTCTCTCAAAGAGTTCCACCATGCCCTTGAATATCTTGCTATGGACCCCACGGTAAAAGTCCTGCTCGGAAAGAATTTCCAGGACTTCAGGCAGTGTTCTGTTTTCGATCAGAATGGCGCTCAGAATGGATTGTTCCGCCTCAACATTGTGAGGTGGAACCTTCTGCAACCAGGGATCATTAGTGCTCATAGGACCTATTCTTGATGAACTCGCAAAAAGTCATCAAATGGACTTTTTGCGAAGCCGTCATTCTTCTGCAACTACCTTAACCGTGATCTCCGGGTTGACGTCGGGATGGAGTTGAACAGGTACGATATATGATCCAAGCGTCTTGATGGGTTCAGAGAGCAGGATCGTTTTTCTAGCCACCTCAAAGCCTTGAGCCTTCAGTTGATCTTCAATATCTCGCCTTGAAACCGAACCGTAGAGCTTATCATCTTCAGAGACCTTGGCAGCAATAGTGCATATGGCTCCCTGGATCGTCTTGGCCATGGCTTCGGCCTTGCTTAGGTTTTTGACAGCCTTGAATTCCAACTGCTTCTCCTCTCTTTCAAGCAGTTTGCTGTTTGCAGCCGTAGCCAGGACCGCCTTTTTTTGTGGGAGAAGGTAATTCCTGGCGTAACCGTTGGCCACCGTTACTTCATCTCCGACAGTGCCGAGCGATTCAATGGTCTCTCTGAGTATCACTTTCATTTTTGTCATCCACTCCTTTTTTCATTCGCCTGAAATCGATCCATACATCAAAAAAGCCCGCTGCAATAACCAGCAGAAGAACAAACTGCTGGATTGCTATAAGGCCGTACAGGATGCCCCTGAGTATTTTTGGAAACTGTTTTTTCTCGAAATAGAAAGAGACGATGGCAATACCCTGGAAGAAGTATATCGTCATCATGATAATCAGGCCATTAACTCCAAAGAGCTTGAGGCCTTTGTGGGGAAGGAGAACCAGAATGCCCGACAAAATAACGAGCCAGACGAGGGGTTCGGGCGCTTTCCATTTATTGAGGGCGCCAAAGTCCGGGTAGAACAGCTTTCTACTCCGCAAAAGCGGGCGGGCCAGCAAGACGTTGCTCCAGACCACAAGGAGGGTGGAGACTATGACGATGGCGGGCATGATGCGAAGCATAACGTAAAGGATGCCTTCCATAGACTGAGCAAGGATGCCGATTTTTTCTTCAGATACGTCCATTTCCCTGTATATGCTCAGGGCCAGTTCAAGGTTCCCGTGCAGATAATTAGATATCTGGTCCCAGAGGCTTTCAGCCGAAACCAGGCCATATAGCGCCAATATCACGGCCCCGATTCCCAGAACAACACCGGTGGTTACTGCCACTGTTTTCTCCAAGGAGAGATCCATCTCAAACACCTCGGACAGAATGAGCCCTATAAGGCCCAGTTCGAAAAAACACACAGTTGAGGTCATGGAACGCCAGCGCATCGCAGAAGCAACGATGAGGGTAACGGCAATGAGGATGAGCGCCCCCTGTG
>DAOUWN010000194.1 GCA_030667105.1 Deltaproteobacteria bacterium | reverse complement strand
TTTTCTTCAGCATACTGTTCGCCTCTTTTTACGGCGTACCCCACTCCGGGCTGGGTCATCCCGAGACGCCTGGATAAGTCCGTCAACGCGTAGCAAATCACCTCACATTATGTCAAACTAATTATATAGTTATGCCCGTCCCCCTCTTCCCCCTTTGAAAAGGGTTGGCCTGGTCCTTGGCGATTGCATACAATTCTCGCGGGGAATCGTCAAGGTAGGAAGGCTAGACAGGCAAGGATCTACAACCCATACAACATATTGTGGCTTTGCTCAGGCAGGCTAAAATAGCGATTCTTGCAAACGTGAAAGTCTTACCTTCATTGTAAAACACTATGTTAAGGCTTGCTTTGACCTTGCCTCGTCAAGTGCCTGCCCGCTCAACGGGATGTGATGGTTGAAAAACATCATAGATTGTTTGAATCTGACTACAGAGTAGTTCGAACTGTTCTGGATAAAGGGACTGTGCCCCATCGCTGAGGGCTTCTTCCGGGGCGTGATGCACTTCCACCATAAGTCCGTGAGCCCCAACAGCGACAGCGGCCCGGCTTAAGGGAATCACCTGATCGCGGCGTCCGGCAGCATGGCTGGGGTCTACGATGACGGGAAGATGGCTTTCTTTGCTCACCACGCAAATAGCTGAAAGATCCAGCGTGTTCCGGCTGTGATGGGCAAAAGTGCGAACGCCTCGTTCGCATAGAATCACCTGCGTGTTTCCGCCTTCCAGTATGTATTCCGCTGCCATGAGCCATTCTTCGATGGTAGCAGACAGCCCCCGCTTGAGAAGAATGGGCTTGTGTGATCGACCGGCCCGCCGGAGCAGACTGTAATTCTGCATGTTCCGCGCCCCGATCTGGATTACATCCGCATACTCTTCCACCAGATCGAAGACCTCGTGGTCCAGGGCCTCCGTAACCACTGGAAGGCCGGTGTCCTCTCGAACCCGGGCAAGGATTCGAAGCCCTTTTTCTCCGAGACCCTGAAAGGAATAAGGTGACGTCCTCGGTTTGAAGGCACCACCCCTAAAGAGCTTTGCGCCGGCTTTGCGGACCTTCCTGGCAATGGTCAAGGCCTGTTCTTCGCTCTCAACCGCACAGGGGCCCGCAATGAGACAAAGGTATCCGTTGCCGATGGCAACATCGCCAATCTTAACGATAGTGCTTTGGGGTTGGAATTCACGACTCACCAGTTTGTAGGGGCGGGTGACCGGGATAGCGTCCTTAACACCGGGAAATGCCAGAAAATAAGAAGCATCCATAGCCCCTTTATTGTTTAAGATACCAATAGCCATCCTTTCTCCCCCCGGGATGGGTCGGGCGGTACAGCCCTTCCCCTGGATGGCAGCTACCACAGCGTCAACCTCTTCACGCGTTGCATGTCGACTCATCACCACGAGCATAACTCGTCCTCCCTCTTGTCCAAGCGGCGAAGCCGCGTTATACAAAATCGCAAAGCGATTTTATCACTTCAAACAAAAAAAGGGGCCTGGAGGAATTTCCCACAGCCCCTTCCTATTGGCAAAAAAGGCCGTGACCCAGGAGAGGGCCACGGCCTCAAGATCTCATCAGTTCACATGGTCAGATGCCGATGGTCCACTCCCGAGAAGCAGATTTCCACCAGCAGGGCCAGAAAAACACTTCTTTGCTTACGAATCCAATCATCATTAGCCTCTTTTACCTCTCCTCATTCTAATCCGATTTATTTTTGGCGGTTTCGTAAAAAGTCTCAACAACTTGTCATTTCGAGCGAAGCGAGAAATCTTTCCCATGTAACCTGCCGAAACCATAAGATTTCTCCATCCAGTCGAAATGACAGATTCACTAAACCCGACTTTTCTTGCAATTGTATCAATTTTTTGTACAAATATATTGTTCTTATTGTCAAGTCTTATCTTTAATCAGCATAGTTGATGGGTCCAGTAGCAATTCGGGTGAGACTGAAGGGGTTGTGCCTCCCTTCAAGACTTTTACATGGATTTCCTGTTCTTCGGGCTGTAGCTGAATGGCAACTTCGAACAAGTCAGCAACCTGCAAAAGAGGGGCTGGCATGCCGTCCGGGCCTGGCTTTTCATGGCGGTGAGTACGCACGGCAAACCACACATGCACCGACCAGTTTTTTGCAAGGGTTTTTAGATGCGTAAGAGACTCTCTTACCGTATCATCAAAAGGAAGTCCATCGATCAGGATCACCTGGGGTAGGAATATACCCTGTTCCGTGAGGTCGGTCAGTCTTTCTTCGAGCCTGAGCACACTAAAATCCTCGACCTTGAAGGTCATGATGAACCTATGTGGCAATATGGTCTCCCAGAGCTGGTCTATTTGCTTGACCTCCTGGTGACTCGCGATATTCCTAAACACCTCTTCGTACCAAATGCCGACTTTTTTTACGGGGGCATCCAGGCTTATATGGAGGACGTTTCTGCTCCTAAGAAGGCTATCTAAGGCAAGCTGAACCAGGAAAGCCGTCTTACCCACACCAGCACGGGCCAGAACAGCGCCAAAGCCTCCATCAACAAGGATGTCTTCCGTCTCGTCTCCAAGGAGCCTCAAGGGGTTGCGCTGGATAAGATCCTTTTTGTGCATGTCATAATTCCTCTCTTTAAGGTAGACGACATTTGTCCCTGACAAAGGCGGTTTTTCGTTTTAGACAAAGGTAAACACATGCTGCATTACTGCACCAGATTCCTGTTACGCTACACCCCTCTTTGCCTCTGCTGCCTTCTTGACCAGTTCTTCTGCCACCCCCTTCGGCACCTGTCTGTAAGTGGCGAACTCCATGGTAAATTGTGCCTTGCCTTGTGTCGCTGATCTGAGAACCGTTGAATAGCCGAACATTTCTGCAAGGGGAACCTGGGCTTCAACAATGCAGATGCGGCCTTCGTCCTGCGTGCCTACGATCATTCCCCTGCGCTGATTCAAAGAACCCATGACAGTGCCCTGAAACTCCGTTGGAGTCTCAACTACTACCTTCATGACGGGTTCATGAATCACAGGTTTGGCCCTGGCATAGCCTTCGAGAAAGGCTCCGCGAGCAGCCGCCTGGAATGCCATATCAGAAGAGTCAACAGAATGCGACTGCCCGTCATCTATGACCACCTTGATGCCGGTAACGGGAAATCCCATTTTGGGCCCTTTAGCAAGACATTTCTTGAAACCCTTTTCACACGCAGAAATGAATTGTGTTGGGATAGCGCCACCGGTCACCCTGTTTTCGAACACGAAATTTTCGTCCGTGACCGGTTCCATATAGCCTGCCACCCGGCCGAACTGCCCGGCGCCACCGGTCTGTTTCTTGTGTATATAGTTGAATTCAGCCTTTCGGGTTATAGTCTCCCTGTAAGCCACACGAGGCATGCCTGTGGTCACCTCGGCGTTATACTCACGGCGCATTCGCTCAACATAGACTTCGAGGTGCAACTCTCCCATGCCTGAAACAATTGTATCACCGGTTTCCTCGCTCACGTAGGTCTTGAAAGTCGGGTCCTCCTTGGTGAACCGGCCGAGAGCTTTGGTCATATTGATCTCGGCCTTACTGTCCTTCGGCACAATAGCAAGAGAAATCACCGGCTCAGGAACAAACATCGATGTCATGGTCAGGCTCGTGCCAGGAGCGACAAAGGTGTCGCCGGAAGCGCAGTCGATTCCGAAAAGAGCCCCGATATATCCAGCAGGCATAACCTCGATATCTTCCGTCTCGTGTGCATGCATTCGGACAACCCTGCCGACCTTGACCTTTTTCCCGGTTCGCACGTTTACGATTGTGTCACCTTTGGCGAGCGTTCCCTGATATACACGTATGTACGTAAGCTGGCCGTAAGGGCCATCTTCCAACTTGAAGGCAAGAGACACGAGGGGCGCTTCCGGATCAGGGGTAAGAGAGACCGGTTGCTGATCCTTTTCCATGTCCAGTGCGTGATTTTCCACGTCAAATGGGCACGGCAGGACTTTCGTTACAGCATCAAGGAGAGGTTGGATGCCCTTGTTTTTGTAAGCCGAGCCCATAAAGACCGGCGTCATTTCGCGTGTAAGCACTGCACGGCGTACGGCCTGAATAAGCAGATCTTCAGTAACTTCACCTTCGAGGGCAGCCTCAGTAAGTTCATCAGAAAACATGGAAGCTGCGTCGATAAGTTCTTCCCTCCTCTGAGTGGCTTCTGAAAGAAGCTCATCAGGGATGTCCTCAAAGCGCACATGTTCTCCGTTGTCACCATCAAAATAAACGGCTTTCATGGCCACAAGGTCAACAACCCCGGCAAAATCTGCCTCGAGGCCAATAGGGATCTGCATGGCCACTGCATTGTGCCCGAGTTTCTCTCTAAGTTGCTCAATGACTCTAAAGGGATTTGCCCCGCTCCTGTCGCATTTGTTTACAAAAGCTATGCACGGCACTTTGTACCTGGCCATCTGCTGGTCAACGGTAATTGATTGGGACTGAACCCCACCCACGGAACACAGAACCAGTACGCCTCCGTCGAGTACTCTAAGAGATCGTTCAACCTCTATGGTAAAATCAACATGGCCGGGCGTGTCTATTATATTGATCTCATGATCCTGCCATCCACAATGGGTAGCTGCAGAAGTTATGGTGATACCACGCTCCTTTTCGAGATCCATAAAATCCATGGTAGCCCCGACACCATCTTTTCCTTTGACATCGTGGATCGTGTGTATCCGCCTCGTATAGTAAAGTATCCGCTCGGTGAGTGTGGTCTTGCCGGCATCAATATGTGCGCTTATACCG
Organism: Deltaproteobacteria bacterium; assembly: GCA_030667105.1. The sequence continues at coordinate 257 of DAOUWN010000194.1, read as the reverse complement.
ATGTTTCTTGCCTTCTGCATGTCGTTTTTCATGGTACCGTATTTCCTGGACCGAAGTTGTTGTAGTTTACTGACTTGGCTCTTGCCCAATTTTCCGGCGATTTCCATTGGCCATTTTCAAATGAAGCTCCCCGCAGCAAGTCGCCGACGCCCCATAGCTTGGGGCTCGCTCAAAAATAACTTCACATTTTGATGCGCCGATCCATCCCGCCTGGCTGCGTTGCTCGTCGGTTAAATGGCTTGCTATTCGCCCTCCTC
>DAOUWN010000233.1 GCA_030667105.1 Deltaproteobacteria bacterium | reverse complement strand
TGGCGGCCGAGGCCGTGGTCGTATGTAATGAAAAGAACGTTAACACTTCATTGACACGAAAAGGAGGTGTTTCACATGCCAGCATATGATGGAACCGGCCCGCTTGGAGGGGGGCCAATGACTGGAGGCGGTTTTGGGTACTGTGGAACAGGCCGCAGACCAAGCTACGGGCTTGGCGGGCGTGCCTTTTACGGCGGATTTGGCGGTCGCGGCCCTGGCTTCGGTAGAGGCAGGGGGCTTCGCAGAGCCGGGGCGCAGGCCTTCGGCTACTGGCAACAATTGTCCCGGGGTCCTGAACCAGGACTTGCCGAACTCCAGCAAGAGGCCAGAGATTTGAGGGCCTACCTGAAGGACGTGGAAGCAAGGATCGCTGAAGCCGAAAAAGCGTCCAAGTAGATACCCATCCCAGACGTTTCTACGGGGTGACCGGCGCTTTTTTACCGGTCACCTTATTTTAACGAACTTGGCTGAAACTGTTTTTGCATTGTGGGCAAGTGGCAACACCGTCATCTCCCACATGTAGCCGCACTAGTTTACAATCAACATCCCAACATCGAGAACAAAAAAGCTCTTCATGTCCGTGTGACGTTTCAAAAGAATAGACACCATTGTCACGAGAAAAAGACCCTTTCGCACCCAGCCTTTTTTTGAGGGCCTCGTTTTCTTTCTCAAGTCTATGGACACACCCTTGAAGCTCCAATAAGGATGTTTTCAGTTTCATGTGCTCTTCCGTCGAGTTATGACTCTGAAACTTCGCTAGATAGGACATGAAGGCTTTGAGCTTGGCGAGATAACTCATGGAGGTTCAGGGTCAGAGCATAACGGGCTGTTGCCCAAATCCCTTTTCGCTGGGTCTAAAACGTTTTTTGACAAATCTAAGGCTCGCTCCAGGCGATGTCAAAACTCGCCCTTCGGGCTCAACCAATTGACATAGCTTATCTTCCGCTTCACCAAGATTTGTTGACAAAAAACGTTTCAATGACTGCTCAAAGGAATTTCGGTTTGGGCAACAGCCCTATAACTCTTTACAACACGGTTCGCTTCGTCAAAAGTGTATGGCTGGCTGGGGGAGGAGGATTTGAACCCCCGTTAATGGATCCAGAGTCCACTGTCCTACCACTGGACGATCCCCCAGAAACAGAGTTTGCAAGGCGCGTAATCGCATATTGAAGGACGATTCGATCGTCCCGCTCATGGTTTCTTAAATACTATAAACAGGATACAGTGTCAAGAAAGAGTAATATGAATAGCCTTAATACACTACAAATCCAGCATATCCGACAACCTGTAGATAGTCGCCGGTCACATCTCCTGATGTAGCATAGTGAACCAGTTCAGCCTTGGTTGCGCCTAATTCCTTAGAAGCTGCAAGCACTATGGTTGTCGGAATGACGCCACACATGGATATGCCGTGCTCAGCCACCGTGTCATATAACCCTTTGGGATCCAAATCAAGGATCCGCTCAATAGCCAACCGGTCTTTTGAACGGGCAGACTCCTGGGACTCATAATGAGTCATGTCAGTGCTGGCCATAAGAAGGACTTCTTTGCCGTAGTCGCGGACTCCCTGCACCAAGGCCCGTGCAATCTCTTCGCAGTCATGAAAAGCCACGTGAGAGACGCAAATAGGGACTATGGTCACGTCAGGCCTCAAGACCTGAAGAAAGGGAATCTGGACTTCAATAGAGTGTTCCATGGCGTGAGCCCGAGAATCGTCCTTGATCTTGTGGTTAAGCGACGCTTTGAGAACTGAGCCGGCCAAGTCCTCGTTGATCGAAACAGGGCCCAGTGGCATATCCCAAGTGCCTGAAGCCTCCAAAGCCACGGCTGCCCCGACGCCCCTGTGGTTAGGCCCCAGAATCACGACTGCCTCTGGAACTTCAATTTGAGAAAAAACCGCACCAGCCACCCCGCCCGAATACATATACCCCGCATGAGGCGAGATAGCTGCCATCACCTTCTTTGGCTTTGGCACTGGCCTTAAGAAAGAGTCAATCTGCTCCTTTAACTGACCTCTGTCGCCAGGATAGAACATGTTCGCTACCGCCGGTGTACGTGACATGGGCGACCTCCCTTTTCTTATTCGTCATTTGCTCATTGTTATCCGCTATCCAATTTGCCGAGGGTGTTAGGGCTTCAAGGCGTTCCATTCCAAGCTCTCGGCCAAGGTTCACGTGACCATAACACAACAGAATGATTCCAACAAGCAGTGAGTCTTGCGAATTTTTTGTCTGTTTTTGGATTAAATTTCTTGACAAGCCTCCCTGGTTGACTATATTAGCAGATTCTGAGTTATCAAAATCGGAGTAGTTATAGAAAACATATGGAATAATAAGCCGTTACGAACACCAATTTACTACTGTTTCTCACTTTTTTTCTCTATGTTTGAAGTCAATTTGAGACTTTAGGCGCCAATACAATCTAAGGAGTTGACCCATGGCATTACCAAAACGAAAAATTTCCAAATCAAGGGGCCGTAAGCGACGGACCCATCAGAAGGTAAAAGTGCCCAATCCATCGGCCTGCCCGCAGTGCAGCGAACCCAAACTCCCGCATCGCGTCTGTTCGAGTTGCGGCTACTACAAAGGCCGGTCTGTCTTGGAAAAAGAAGAAGTATAAACATCCTGTTGTCAGCAGGGCAATGGTGACCACGACAACTTTAAAAGCATAGGACCAACGGAGAAGTTCAGTTCAAATGCCAGCCTATACTACAGAAAACAGACAGCATGACCTTGCCGGGCTTGACCCTGAATCAAGACAGATGGTGCTTGATACACTCAAACTTGTCAGAGAGCGACTCCTCACCAAAGAAAAGGTGCTCGAGCTTGACAAGAAAGAAGAGTTCCCTGAAGCCATAATCAGGGAGATGTTAGGCCCGGAAATCGGCCTCCAGCTCTTATTCATACCTGAAAAGTATGGCGGAATGGGAGGAGGTGCCAGAGATAGCTGTGCCATAACCAGAGAGACGGCTAAGATCTGCCTGGGCGTGGCAACAGCTTTTTTTGCCATTCAGCTTGGGGCAGATCCCATCATGTTTGCCGGCACTGATGAAGAGAAGCAGAAATGGCTCGGAAGAATCGTTGAGGGCAATTCGCTGGTAGCCTATGCTGTAACCGAAGCTGAGGCTGGAAGCAACCTGGCTGCCCTGAAGACCAGAGCCGAACCCGTGAAGGACGACTCGGGCGATATCACGGGGTACATAATCAACGGAAGCAAGCAGTTCATCTCAAATGGCGGATGTGCTGATTTCCTCACCGTGTTGGCCAAAGCCCCTGAAGGCCCGACCTTCTTTATTGTAGAAAAGGGCATGGAGGGTTTTCAGCCGGGCAAGCCTGAAGAAAAACACGGTATTCGCGCGTCCAACACAGCTCACCTCACCTTCACCGACGTCTTTGTGCCGGCTGAAAATCTCTTGGGCGATGTGCCGGGCCAAGGACTGAAACAAGCCAATATGGTCTTCGGACACACAAGGCTCGTGGTAGCCGCCCTTGGTATCGGCGCAGGAGAAGCTGCCCTTGATATCATGATCAGATATGCAAAAGAGCGAATACAGTTCGGAACCCCCCTTTCCGAAAAGCAGGGCTACACGCACAAGCTGGTTGTTCCTAACGCAGTTCGACTCGAAGCGGCCGCTGCTTACATGGAAGACCAGGCCACGAGACTGGATGCCGGAGAAAAGGACCTTCAGGTCGAAGGCTCCATTGCCAAGTATTTTGGCACTGAGGCCGGAAATCGCACCGCAGAAGATGCCATCCAGGGGCTTGGCGGATATGGATATATTGTTGAATACGGGGTTGAAAAGATCAAGCGAGATGTAAAGATCACCTGCATTTACGAGGGCACAAACGAGATCCAGCAAAACATTATTAGTATGTTCAGGTGGCGGACCTCTGTCAAATCCAAAGGCAAGTACTACGGAAATATGGCAGATGAGATGGAGGCCCTTGATGCGTCCATGCCTGATACCGGGGCCGGGACGTACGCGCTTGCAGCAAGAGCGCTGAATGAAATTATCATGTTTGCCCATAGCCACAAGCTCACTAAGCAACAGTACGTCATGTTTTGCCTGGCAGACATGATGACCCACGTTGAAGTGGGAATAAGCATGGCAAGAAAGGCCCATGGACTCATTG